>NZ_DAOUBL010000090.1:0-2081 GCF_034432615.1 Bellilinea sp.
TTCTTATTTGACCCGTGTGTGATTTTTTTCTGTTGATACAGTCCAGTCGGGAAGATCCTCCCCGCCAATCAAATGTGAATGGCATGCCCCGTAGCGGCGTGGGCTGCTTCCATGATCACTTCGCTCAAGGTAGGATGGGCATGCACATTGCGGGCAATTTCCTCAATGGTCAGTTCCATGCTCTGCGCAAGGGTCAGTTCGGGCAGTAACTCCGTCACCTCCGGGCCGATCATGTGCGCGCCGAGGATTTCGCCGTACTTCGCATCCGTTACAATCTTGACAAAACCGGTGTAATCCCCCAAGCCCAGCGCTTTGCCGTTGGGCTGGAAGGGGAATCGCCCGATTTTGACCTCGTAACCCTCTTCTCTGGCCTGCGCTTCGGTCAGCCCAAACGAGGCCACCTGCGGCTGACAGTAAGTGGCACGCGGCATCATGCGGTAATCCAGTTTGACGGTTGGAACACCGGCAATGTTTTCGGCTGCCACAATGCCCATCGCCGAAGCGACATGCGCCAGCAGCAGTTGACCGGTCACATCGCCGATTGCCCAAATCCCCGGCACATTGGTTGCCATGCGTTCATCAATTTTGATGAAGCCGCGCTCGTTCAATGCCACTCCAACCGCTTCCAGACCCAAATCCTGCGTATTCGGCTTGAAACCAATCGCCACCAGAGCCTGTTCGGCTTCCAGCACCTTCTCGCTGCCGCCATCCGAAACCTTGACGCGCACGCCTTGATCGGTTGTTTCTACGGACTGCACCTTGTGGCTGGTCAGCATCTGAATACCGCGTTTCTGGAAGGATTTAGCCAGTTCAGCGCTGATTTCTTCATCCTCCAGCGGCACAATGCGCGGCAGCATTTCCACCAGCGTTACCTGCGTGCCGTAGGAATTCCAGATGGTGGCAAACTCCACCCCAATTGCACCCGCGCCAATGATGACCACCGATTCCGGCCGGCGGGTCTGCAAAATGGCTTCCCAGTAGGTCAGCACCTTTTCGCCGTCCGGCTGAACGCCGGGAATCCTGGCAGCATGGGCACCACTCGCAACAATGATATTCTTTGCGGTGAAGGACTGGGTTTTACCTTCGGCATCGGTAACCTGCACCGTGTCGCGCGCCGTAAGGCGGGCTACTCCCATGTGAACATCAATCTTGTTCTTTTTCATCAAAAAGCCAACGCCCTGCACCAGCCGCTTGGAAACTTTACGACTGCGATCCACCGCCACCGCATAGTCCAGTTGGAGATTATCAAAGGAAAAGCCGAATTCAGCCGTACGCTCGCGGAGAATGTGCGCCAGCTCGGCATTGCGCAGTAGCGATTTGGAAGGAATACAGCCGACATTCAGACACACCCCGCCCAAAAATTCTTTTTCAACCACGGCGGTTTTCATGCCCAACTGGGCAGCGCGGATGGCTGCCACATACCCGCCCGGCCCGGCACCAATTACGATTACATCATAGTCACTCATCGTTCCATCCTCGACATTCCAGATTTTGGTTGGGGCTGTCCTGTTCAGCCCCGTTTTGACCTTGACTCAATTCTACCCGCTTGTGCGAAAATTCGGGGTTGGGTGTAGCATAAATCGCACATTTGCCAGCCCGGATCATCCGCTCCAGTTTTGCAGGGTTTCAACCACTTTGGCCAGAAAACCGTCTGCCAAAGCGCCGTCTAAGATTCGATGATCAAAGGTAAAGGAAAGATACACCATCGGACGCACGGCAATGGCATCCCCTTCCACCACTACTGCCCGTTTTTGAATGGCACCCACCCCTAAAATTCCGCATTGCGGCTGGTTAATGATGGGTGTGGCGAACAGCGAACCGCTGATGCCGTGATTGGTGATCGAAAAAGTGCCGCCTTTGACCTCATCCGGCAGCAGGCGATGCGCCCGCGCCCGGCTGGCAAGGTCATTGATCGCCCGCGCCAAACCCAACAGCGAAAGCCCGTCTGCGCGGCGGATGACCGGTACGATCAGACCCTCTTCTCCGAGCGAAACCGCAATACCCAGATTGATCTCGGAATGCAGCAGCAAACCTTCCTCACTCCATGAGGAATTGACCTGCGGGTAGGCTTTGAGGGCGGC
>NZ_DAOUBL010000091.1:0-4690 GCF_034432615.1 Bellilinea sp.
GAAAGAAGGCGATACCATCGAAAAAATTGCGGCAACCTTCAAAGCCGACCCGCAGGATATTTTACTCTACCCCGGCAACAAACTTGATCTGGCCAACCCGGTCATCGAACCCGGTAGGTATGTCATGATTCCAGGGGGATCGCGTGAATTCCGCACGTGGGTTGTGCCCACCATCCCGCGTGGCCCGGCGGGTGTGAATAAATCCATCTACGGCCCGGGTGCCTGCGATACCGGCGCCGGCGGTGCCTTTGGCACCGGCACATTCGTCTGGCCGACCCGCAACCGTGTCCTTTCCGGCAATGATTACTGGCCGGGTCATCTGGCAATTGACATTGCGGCCTACACCGGTGACCCCATTTATGCTGCCGACAGTGGTGTGGTCGTCTATGCCGGCCCGGTCGGCGGGGGTTATGGCAACATGGTCATGATTGATCACGGCAACGGTTACCAGACTCTCTACGCTCACCTTTCAGCCTGGAATGTGCGCTGCGGGGCCAGCGTCTCACAGGGACAGGTCATCGGTCAGGCCGGCAGCACCGGTCGTTCCACCGGACCTCACCTGCACTTTGAGGTGCGCTATCTGGGTGGATTTGTCAACCCGTGGTACGTGCTGCCCTAAAGTTAAAGTAAAGAGTACGGGTCCACTTCCACCCGCCAATCCCCCCAATCCTTACCGCGCAATACGCTGGCAGGATCCATCCCGCGCAGGATGATCTGCCAGCGGTATTGCCCGCTTTCTTTCGCAAAGAAACACGGCACCGGTCCAATGATTTCGGTTTCCGGATAAGCGCTGAGCATGATCCAATCTGCTACACGTTGCGCCATTTCCCGGGCCGCAGTTTCGGCCGCGTTGGCGTTGGGATGACGGTATTCCAATCGAACCAGACGCGAAAAGGGCGGGTAGCCCATTTTCCTGCGCTGTTCAATCTCATACTGGTAAAAACCGGCATAATCATGTCGCGAGGCTGCCCGAATGGCATAATGCTCCGGCTGAAAGGTCTGTAAAATCACCCGCCCGCCCAACGGACTGCGTCCTGCCCGCCCGGCAACCTGCGTAAGCAGCTGGAACGTCCGCTCCGCAGCCCGAAAATCATCCAGATTCAAACCCGCATCCGCCAGTACAACACCCACCAGGGTAACCCGCGGCAAATCCAGTCCTTTTGCCAGTATTTGAGTTCCCACCAAAATATTCGCTTTCCCCTCCGCAAATGCCTCCAAAATCGCCTGATGTGCACCTTTTTTCCGCGTGGTTTGGGAATCCCAGCGGATTACTCTGGCCTGTGGAAAATGAATGCCGACTTCCTGTTCTACCCGCTCTGTGCCGGCGCCGAATTGACGAATATGGGGGCTGCCACATTGTGGACAACTTCGCGGCATCTGCCGCCGGTAGTTGCAGGTGTGACAGATCAACAAACGCTGCGATTCATGGTACGTCAGGGGACGTTCACAACGGGGGCAGCGCAGCGAAGCGCCGCATTCCCTGCAAAACACATAGGTTGCACTCCCCAATCGGTTCAGGTACAAAATCGCCTGCTGCTTGCGATCCAACACTTCTCGCAGAGCCTGCTGCAACGCCCGTGAAAACATGGAACGATTGCCTGCTTTCAATTCCTGCCGCATATCAACTACCTCAACCGGAGGAAGTGGAAGAGAAGTCGTTTCAACTTCCCCCTCTTCGCTCGTCGAAGAAGAACGTCCACCGGTCAGGAACGGTTGCACTGCCTCGCGATGCGCCATAATGCGCTGCGGCAACTCCAAAACTGGCCAGCCTGCTCGGCGGGCCTGATAGATCAGACCAATCTCTGGTGTTGCCGAACCCAGAATCACCACTGCTTGAAGAATTTCAGCATAATGAATGGCTGCCTGAACGGCATGATAGGCCGGCGCCGGCTCGGATTGATAATAGGACGAATCATGAAATTCATCCACCACCAGCAAGCCAATCTCCGGCAGCGGCGCAAACAACGCGCTGCGCGGCCCCACAATCACTTGCAGCAAACCGGCCCTGGCACGCTGCCAGGTATCATAACGTTCCCCCGCCGAGAGCCGCGAATGAATCACCCCTACCCTGCCGGGAAAACGGCTTTGAAAGCGCTGAATGGTTTGCGGCGTCAGGGCAATTTCCGGTACTAGTACAATCGCCTGTTTCCCCCGATCAAGCGTGTGTTGCACCGCCCGCAGGTAGATTTCGGTTTTACCTGAACCGGTAATCCCATGTAAGATAATCGGTTTTAGGCTGGGGTTTTTGTCTGTGTTGAGGTCTGCAAGAATTGCCTGCAACACCCGTGTTTGGTCGGCAGTAAGCACAGGCGGCGGCAAAGGCGCGATATTTAAGTCTGCCAGTGGATCACGCCAGCTTTGAACCGCTTCAAATTCAATCAGCCCCAACGCTTCCAGTTTTTTTAAGTCTTGCGGGGTAACCCCGCTGGCAGCCGTAACCCAGTGGACTGCCACAGCCTTTTGCTCGTTTGCTAAAAATTGCAAAGCCTTCTTACGCCGTTCGCGCGCCGGGCTGCCCAACTTCCCCAACAATTCCTCTGCCTGCCCGATCTGTTCTGCGGGTATGGCCAGCCGAACCAGCCGCTCCATGCGCGGCCGCAGTGCAGATTGAGCCAGATACGGCTGGCTGATGACCAATCCCCGTCTGACCAGAGCCTGCAATGCCGATTTCCAGTTGACCCGCCGAAAGGCTGCTTCGATTTGCCGGCCGCGCAGTTCACCGCGCTCACTCAACAACTGAACAAGACGTTTCTGTAATGGGCTTAACTGCTCGGCTTCAACCGGGCGGGCCGGGTTCAGGCGCACCAACAGGTCTGCGGGCTGTGCCAGTCCCGGAGGGAGCATCAAATCCAGACAGGACCCCAGCCCAGCCAGAGTTTCGTGGCTTAACCAGCGTGCCAGTTCCATCTGCGCTGCGGTCAATACCGGTAAAGCATCCACCAATCCTTCCACAGGGCGGGTTTCCGGCACATTGGGTTGGTTCACCATGCGCAGGACAACGCCCTGCACTCGCTGACCTCCCAGCGGCACCACCACCAGACAACCCTGTTGAACCTTTCCTTCCAGGCCTGCCGGCAGGTGATAGTCGAAGGGTTGCAGGCGTCCCGGAATGAGTACGGCTACTTCGGCAAACTGCGTCAACCCTTAATCCCGTTGCAGCACAACTGCCGCGCCATAGCCCACCACGGAGGAGGAGTCTAAGGTTTCTTCAGCGGAGGTGCTGTAATGTAGAATTTTGACCTCATTCCCGCCCAATTCACGCGCTGCAACCAGAACCGCGGCTACTGCACCGGCACCACACGCAAAACCGGTGGCGGCCTCCTCAGCCTGCAATACTCCCTGTGGTGAGAACGCCTCGATCAGGCTGAGCATTTCTGTATCCAGCTGGTTGGCAATTGGCAAGGGATAAAAATGGGAAAGATCGGTGCTGGCGACCAGCAAAGCATTGCGATGTTTCAATACCTTGGCAAGCGCATTGCCGAGAATCTGTGCCATGCGCCAGTCCTTGCGGCGCACCATCACTGGCAGAAGAGAAAATGGTTTGTTCAATGCCCGTTGAAGGAAAGGAAGCTGGATTTCCAGCGAGTGTTCATCATCATTGGCGATTGGAGTAAGACCGATGGTTTCTTCCGCAAGCAGTTCTGCCAGTCCATCAGTCAAATCGCGTTCAACCGGTACTTCTCCCAGCGGTGTAAAATAACTGCTGTGCGCGCTGGTCAGCACTGGGGCAGGGTAATAAGCGTGCATGGGCGAAACAATCGCAACCACATCAAATTCCTGTCCAAGGACGGTCTTATAAGCATGTCCGGCGGTGCGGCCGGAATAGCGATGTCCGGCATGTGGTGCAATCAGAGCAATAACTTTACCATTCAGCGGTGGGATTTGAGCCTGTGCAATATACTGGTCAATTTGCTGAGCCAGTTGTTGGGGATCGGCGCTATACCACAAACCGGCGATTGGCGAAGGTCGTACAGCAGAAATCTTGCCCATTCCTAACACTCCTTTCCCTGCTTTTCATTATACAACCAACCCAATAATTAAAAAATTCCTCCCTGCCAGAGAATTGCATCCAGTTGAACCGCAGCCGCACCCTGTTGCAGAGCTGTAATGACATCCTGCTCGCGGAACAATCCACAGCCGAGGATCAATGGTAAACCACAGTCACCCCAGCGCAGTAAAGTCTGTAAAACAAGTGGAAAGAGTGCTGGACCATACAGCCAGCCCGTTAAGACACCCCAATGTGGATCTGGCAGACTTCCAAGCGGCGCACCGATGGTCAGCGCACAGAAACCCGCCGCACCTGCCTGCTTTATCCATTCTTCGGACATTTGATTCAGTGGCACGCGCAAGACAAGCGGAAGATCACTGCGGAGTGATCGCAGAATTTGGGCGGACTGTTCAGCACTCCATTCCTGCGGCAGGCTGATTTCCACCGCCGTTACCGCTGAACAGGTTTCCACCTGAGCGAGCATCCTCTCAGCCGAATGCGGATCTTCTAGCAGCAGGTGCACCCACACCGGAATTTTGGAGCGAGCCCAGCGTTCAGTATTTTCTTTCAAAGCAGTCCGCAAACCCGGATTGAAACCCCCATTGTGCAACAAAACCCCACCTGCAAAACGCATCACCTTGCGGTTAACTGCCGGAGGACGGGCTTTTTCGGTGAGCGGCGGAGTAACATAGGCAATTGGCG
>NZ_DAOUBL010000092.1:0-2171 GCF_034432615.1 Bellilinea sp.
CTGAAAGATTTGGCGGACCGGACGCAGCACCTGCGTCAGCGCTTCAGCGCGCAGTTTGGATGCTCAACCGGCGCAGGAAGACAGACTGGTCAGCCGAATTTGTTTGCCAGAAGGCGGTTTGGCGGGCTGTGATTCCATGTTCGCGGTTCAAAAACTCCTTATGGGGTGGGAGTGGGTTCAACTGCCGGTGATGGCGTGGTTGGCGCAGGGGCAGGGTTGGAATTGGGGTTGTACACATCCGGCAAGGGGAAAATGAAGGGGGCATTACTGGGCAAAAGCAGTGCCTGAATGTTGGGGGAAAGTTTGGTGATGTACTGGTAGGTCAATAATTCCGGGTTATCTTTAAGCGCTTCAGAGATGATCTGTAAGGCTTTGGCTTCGGCTTCAGCCTGAATCAGGCGCGATTCGGCTTCACCTTTGGCCTGAATCACGGCGGCATCGGCGCGTCCCTGAGCAATCTGGCGGGCCTGTTCGGCTTCCTGGCGTTTTTGTTCGACCACAAAACGCGCCTGCTGGGCTTGCTGTTCGGCAATCTGTTTTTGTTCAATGGAGGCGGCGTATTCAGGCGAGAAGGTGATGTTGCGCAGCACAAAATCCACCAATCGTAAGCCGTTTTCGGCGAGTTTGATGGAAAGCGCGTCGAAAACCTGCTGGGTCATTTCACCGCGTTTTGTGCTGTATACTTCTTCAACGCCGTACTGTGAAACCGCATCGCGGATAATCCCGCGGGTGAGCGCGCGCACCAGTTCGTTTGTGTAGCGGTCCTGCCAGCGGATGTGAACTTCGACCACTTTGGCAGGGTCAATTTCAAAGATAACCGAGGCGTCAATGAAAACTTCCTGACCGTCAGCCGTGCGGGCGGTGATGGAGTCATCTCCAATAATTTGTCCCTCCTGAGAAGCTATGGACATGGTATAGGTCTGGCGGGAGATGGGGTAACGCACTACCCTTTCGGCAAACGGAATAATCCAGCGTAACCCCGGTTCCAGTGCCTGCTCGCGGTAACCGGTGGGCGAAAGCGCAGAAATGACCACCCCGCGTTCTTGTGGTTCAATAAAAACCAGCCCGGCAGAAACAACGGTTAACAGGATGGCTAAAACCAATGTGGTCAGCACGGTAACCGAGGCATTCTTGATCGGCCGGTTGCGGCTGGCGCGTACCAGCACCAGCACCAGGAGGCCGAAGAACAGCATCCATGCCAGTGTGGCTAAACCCTGAAACAAATTGGCGATGTTCATGATAATCTCCTCACAAATTGGTGAAACGATTGTATTATACTAGCATGAACACGGCATTGTGCAAGTTCAGTGATCAATGAAATCTCACTTTTTGATTGAACAAATCTTCCATTCGGCGGTTGAAGGTGAGGTGATGATCCGCCTATCCTCCGGAGAGCAGCTTCCCTTCTCGGCTGGCCAGCTGTGGATTGGATTTCACGATCCGATGGCTGACTTGCTTCCAACAGCGTTGTACCCGGCTATGGATGAACGCGGTGAATGGTATCTGGCGGGGGCAATCCCTTCGGGATGGCAGGCGGGTGGTCGTTTGAGTATCCACGGGCCGATTGGACGCGGTTTTACCCTGCCGCGCTCCAGCCGGCGGGTTGCCTGCGTTTCGCTGGATGAGGGGGTGCATTACTTGATGCCTTTGATGCAGCAGGCGGTGCGTCAAGGTGCCGAGATCGTGTTTTGTGGAGAACACAGCCCCTTGCGTTTACCTGCTTTGATAGAGGTTTTTTCACTAAACCAGCGTGAAGAATGGTGGCAGTGGGCAGATTTTATTGCTGTACAGGGCTCTTTACCGGCAGTGGCCGCCTTTTTTAAGGAAATTGATGAGAAATTTTCGTTATCTTCCAAAAAGGATGGTGTGGAAGTGATGGTACGCCAGCCGGTATATTGCGCGGGAATGGCGGAATGCGGTGTGTGTGCCATACCTGCCCGCAAAGGCTGGCTGCTGGTTTGTCGTAAAGGGGTGGTTTTCGACTATTCCCAAATCAACTGGTCAGCACTTGGATCAGTGGAAAATCAGCGGGGTGAGTCATGACGGTGCTGACGGCGAAACAGGAGTTGATGCTGGAAAAGGGTTGGATGAACAGCGCGGGAGCGTTGGGGTTCAACCCACCTTTGCCGTACTGGCAGTATCAGCCGCCAATTGCCTATGTTACTCCGCCG
>NZ_DAOUBL010000093.1:0-11731 GCF_034432615.1 Bellilinea sp.
GACCGATCGAATTGACCCGCAGACCTTTGCTCATCTGGTTGATCTGGCTGCGCTGGAACTGGACGAACAGCAGGCCGAATACCTGCGCCGCGAGTTGAACGCCCAGTTGAGCGCCATTCACGAGCTGGAAGCCATCCCGCTGGAGGATGACCTGCCGATTACCTCGCACGGTGTACCCTATCCGCCCCAAATCAGCCAGCCGCCGCGCGCTGACGAGTGGCAGCCCTACCCCGACCCGCAGGAAATCATCGCTCAGGCGCCGGAGAGCGAAGCCGGTTATGTGGTCGTCCCCGATATTCCCCATACCACGCTGGAATGATGCCCCATGGAACTTTGTGACCTGCCTGCTTACGAATTGAGTCTGTTGCTGCGTCAGAAACAGGTTTCCGCGCTGGAAATTACCCAGTCCTGCCTGCAGCGAATTGAAAAGGTGGACGGCCGCCCCGGTCAGCTGGACGGCGGGCAGCCCACCCCCGAAGATGAAGAAAAAGTCCACGCCTTTATCACCCTGACCAAGAAGCGCGCCCTGGCGCAGGCCAACGCGATTGACCGCAAACTGGCTGCCGGCGAAGACCCCGGCCCGCTGGCCGGCATTCCCTTCACCGTCAAGGATATTTTCTGCGTGCGCGGCACCCCATCTACGGCTGCTTCGCGTATTCTGGCAAACTTTGTTGCCCCCTATACGGCCACACCGGTGGAGCGCATGGAAGCAGCCGGTGCGGTGCTGCTCGGCAAGGTCAATCTGGACGAGTTTACCTACGGTTCGTCGAACGAATCCAGCGCTTTTCAGCCGGCGCCGCGCAACCCGTGGAACCCGGCCTATGTTCCCGGCGGCTCATCGGGCGGTTCGGCTGCCTCGGTGGCAGCCGGTGAAGCGCCCCTCTCGCTCGGCACCGATACAGCCGGTTCCATCCGTCAGCCGGCGGCTTTTTGCGGTGTGGTGGGTGTCAAGCCGACTTACGGGCGGGTTTCGCGTTACGGGTTGATCGCCTTCGGCTCCTCGCTGGACTGCCCCGGTCCGCTGGCGCGCAATGTGGTGGATGCCGCGCTGATGCTTCAGGCCATCGCCGGGCCGGATGCGCGCGATTCGACCACCGCCAATCTGCCCGTGCCGGATTATCTGGCCGCGCTCGAAGAAGGCGTGCGTGGATTGCGAATCGGGCTTTCGCCGGACTATTTTCAGATCACCTTCCCGGACGCGCACAGCGGTGAATACCGCCAGCAGGAACTGCCCGCCGAGATCGAAGCGCGCGTGCGCTACGCCGCCGGGGTGCTGGCTTCAATGGGCGCGGAAATCATCGAGGATGTCCCCATGCCCAACACCCGTTACGGCATTCCGGCTTATTTTGTCATCAGCCGGGTGGAAGCAGCCTCGAATCTGCACCGTTACGATGGGGTCAAATACGGCTACCGCACACCGCAGCCGGTCAGTGATCTGCGCGACCTGTACCGCAAGACGCGCAACGAGGGTTTTGGCCTGCAGCCCAAATTGCGCATTCTGATGGGGATGTATGTGAGCGCGGCGCAGTATTCGGCGCAGTATTACCGGCGCGCTTTGCGGGTGCGCACCCTCATCCGCCGTGATTTTGAACAAGCCTTTGACCCGGAAGGGAAGTATCGTCTGCATGCCCTGTTGACGCCGACTACTCCCACGACTGCTTTTGAGATCGGCGCAGTGTACGGCGATTCGGTGTTGATGCAGTATGCCGATCAGTTGACCGTGCCGGCCAATCATGCCGGGGTGCCGGGCGTTTCGCTGCCGTTTGGGCTGGATGAGCACGGCCTGCCGATTGGTGTGCAGCTGCTGGGCGCCGATTTCAGCGAACCGGTGCTGCTGCGCATTGCCCGCGCGCTGGAGCTGGCTACCGAGAGCGAGCCGTGGCGCAAACTGAAACCACAGGTTTTGAGAAATCTGGCGGGGTGAACGATGGGAAAGATAGAAATTTGCGAAACGTTTCGCGAAGAAGCTGAGTGTGTACTTTACCACGGAGATACACTGGATTTACTTCGTTCGATACCGGATGGGCGTATTCAGCTGGTAGTCACTTCACCTCCCTATAACCTTGGCAAGCCCTACGAACCGCGTCTTGATATGGATGTATATCTGGAACAACAGGAAGCGGTAGTTAAGGAATGTGTACGAGTTTTAAGTGAAGAGGGTAGTATTTGCTGGCAGGTGGGAAATCATGTCAAAAAAGACGGTGAAATAATCCCCTTGGATATTGTGCTTTATCCTTTGTTCAAGTCCTTTGGTCTTAAGCTGCGCAATCGTATTGTCTGGCATTTCGGGCATGGACTACATGCTTCCCGTCGTTTCTCAGGCCGTTATGAGGTGATCCTGTGGTTCACAAAAGGGGATGACTACCTTTTTAATCTGGATGCTGTGCGGGTGCCGCAACGATACCCCACAAAGAAATACTTCAAGGGCCCGAAGAAAGGACAGCTGTCGGGCAATCCGTTGGGTAAAAATCCTTCGGATGTTTGGGAAATTCCCAATGTGAAGGCGAATCATGTAGAAAAAACCATTCACCCATGTCAATTTCCAGTTGAATTGGTTGAACGTCTGGTGCTGGCGATGACTAAGCCGGATGATTGGGTTTTTGATCCATTTATGGGAGTTGGTTCGACTGCAATTGCAGCACTGATACACCAGCGACGAGTGGTTGGGGCTGAAATAATGCCTGAATATATTGAAATTGCCCGCCAGAGAATCAGGCTGGCAGAGGAGGGCCGATTGCGCATCCGGCCAATGGAAAGACAGGTGTTTGATCCGCAAGGAAAAAATGATGTTGTTCCACCAGTCTATGTTGAAATTGGGCAGCCCCAGCAAGCGAGTTTACTGGAAAACCGCACCTCTTATCTGGAGAGTCAAACAGACCATGAAAATCATTTATGAGTATTCCCATCTTGGGGGTGGTGAAATCCTCCAGGTTCGTTTCCCCAAAATTCGAGAGGAGATAAATTCGGTTATTCAAAAAGTAGGTGCGGTCAGGAGTAAGTTCAGTCTTGAAAAGAACAAACAGGGGCAGCGGCTGTTCTCACCGGTTGAAATGAATCGCCAATTTCGACAGCGTTTTCACGAACTGGGTTATCGAGAATTACGCGATCAATACACCATCGAATTGCCTGACAGTCCCATCAAGATCGCAAATGCCTACAAATCCATTGATTTTTGGAAAGAACAGGTTCTTATTGAAGTGCAATTTGGAAAATATCCTTTCATGTTTTATGATCTGGCAAAGTTCCAATACTTCTATAATGAAAACAAAGCTCAGGTTGGTGTAGAGATTGTCCCATGTCATCACCTTCACCGTCAGATGTCTTCGGGTGTGTCCTATGGAGAGCAGCTGATATTCGATATCGAACGGCTGCGAAGACACTTCCCCGCTGTTCCGGTTTTGGTTCTGTTGATTGATGCTGAAGAGGTACAAGGATGAGCCAGAATAACCTTTCTTCCGATGAGCGCTGGCTGGCGGCTCTTTCTCATGCTGCTGTTCTGATTCCTACCCTGGGGTTATTTGCCCCGTTAATCGTATGGGTAACCCGACGTGAGAAATCGGATTTTCTGCGTTTCCAGTCCCTTCAGGCGCTGACCTATCAGGTGATTCTGCTGCTGGTTTGGGTTGTGCTGGGGGTGTTGCTGGGGTTATTGTTTATAGCGATTTCGCTGACGACCGCCATTGTTGCCCTTTATCTCCAAAGCCAAACGCCTTTCATCATTCTGTCCATCTCTGAATTTGTGTTTTTCGCTTTCCTGCTGGTGCTGATGGGTCTGGGGGTGGTTTTGGGCATCATTGCCGCCATCGCCTGTCTGAACGGCAGCAATTTCCGCTATCCGCTGCTGGGCGGTTGGCTGGAAAAGTTGCTGCACCGTTCTTCCAAAAAGGAGAAAGTCCAGCATGACTGAAGAAACTCTGGCAAACGATTCCGAAGACCGCCTGGTTGCGGCCCTTTGCCATCTAGGTGCGTTTGCGCCCTTCTTTGGGATGCTGATGGCGTTGATTATCTGGCTGACCCAAAAGGCGCGCAGCCCGCTGCTGCGTTTTCAGGCTTTGCAGGCCCTGCTCTTTCAAGGGGTTGCCCTTGCGCTTTACTATCTGGTCAGCTTTGGGCTGGCAGGCGCCTATTTCGTTTTCGTTCTGCCGCTGATTGCGCTCAGTGAAACCGGCTGGGGTGACCGTGTGCCGTTCCTGCTGGTGCCGTTTTTGCTCCTGTTTTTCGGAATGATTCTGCTGGTGATTGCGGCGGCCTTTGTGTATGATTTGCTGGCAGCTGTGGCTGCGGTGCGTACGCTGCGCGGCAAAGAGTATCGCTATCCGTTAATTGGGAAATTAGCCGAAAGTTTGACCATCCGCCGCTGAATCCATCCTTGCGAGGTTCTTAATGACCGAATACGAAGCCGTCATCGGGTTAGAAACCCACATTCAACTCAACACTACCACCAAGATTTTCTGCTCCTGCAAAGCCGATTCGTGGAACGACCCGCCGAACACCAATATCTGTCCGGTGTGTACCGGAATGCCGGGCGTGCTGCCGGTGCTCAACCGCGCAGCCGTCGAAAAAGGGGTGCTGCTGGCAGCCGCCATGCACGCCGAACTTCGTCCGCTTTCTTACTTTGACCGCAAGAATTATTTTTATCCCGACCTGCCCAAAGGTTACCAGATCTCGAAATACGATCAATCGCTGGCCTTTCGCGGTTGGATGGATGTGCCGGTGCCGGCAGCTGCCGGCAAGACGGCCTACGTGCGGCGGGTCAATATTCAAAAATTGCATCTGGAAGAGGATGCCGGCAAGACCAAAAATGTCGGCAACCGCCGCTGGATTGACTTCAACCGCTGCGGTGTGCCGCTGATTGAGATGGTCACCGCACCGGATTTGCGCTCTGCCGATGAAGCCGCCCAGTACCTGATTCGCCTGCGCCAGTTGCTGCGCTGGCTGGGCGTTTCGGAAGCCGACATGGAAAAGGGTCACCTGCGCTGTGATGCGAATGTGTCGATCCGTCCTAAGGGGGCGGACTACCTCAACCCCAAGACTGAAATCAAAAATGTGAACTCGATTGAGGCGGTTCGGGATGCCATTGAGAAGGAAATTGAACGGCAGGCGCGCGAGATGGAAGCCGGACGGCGCATAGAAGCCTGGACGCTGGAATGGGACGAAGATGCCAGCGTGCTGCGTAAGATGCGCTCCAAAGAAACCGAAGCCGATTACCGCTACTTCCGCGAACCGGATTTACTGCCGCTGCGTCTGGATGAGCAATGGAAGCAGTCCATTCTATCCCGCCTGCCGGAACTGCCGCTTGAACGGCGGGCGCGCTTCGTTGAACAGTACGGGCTGCCGGAATATGACGCCGATATCCTTACCGGCGAGCGCAGTTTATCCGATTATTTTGAAGCAGCCGTCAAAGCCTTTGGCGGCGACCCGAAGAAGGTTTCCAACTACCTGATGAATGATGTGCTGCGGATGATCAACGAGAGCGGTAAAAGCGCCGCAGAACTGCGCCTGACACCGGCCTACCTGGCCCAGATCATCCAGCTGGCTGAGCGCGGCACGATCAACACCACCACCGCCAAGAGTCTGCTGCAAAAAGTGGAAGAGAGCGGCGAAGCGCCTCAGGTGATTGTCGAGCGCGAAGGATTGGCGAAGGTGAGTGACGAAGGCGCCATCCGTGTGGTGTGCGAGCAGGTGCTGGCAGCCAATCCCAAAGAGGTAGAATCCTACCGTGCCGGTAAGACGACCCTGATCGGCTGGTTTGTCGGGCAGGTGATGCGTCAGATGGGCGGCAAAGCCGATCCAAATCTGGCACGCCGCATTCTGGAGGAACTGCTCCATCAATCCTGAGCCGCCGCAACGGTGTTGCAACCCATTGGTCGAACGCCTGCCCTATCAAATTGAGCATATTTAGCCCCCTCCTGCCTCCCCCATAATCGCTACAGCGATTATGGGGGAGGTGCAGGGGTTGGTTATTCTGCCCAATCTGGGTTTTGCGCTTATCCCGAACCCACCATAACCTGAAGACGCAGATGAGCAAAGGATTTCTCTTTCTTCGCGTCTTGGCGTCCTGGCGTTGATTTGGTCTAATCGGCGGGCTATTTTTCAGGTTGTGAAGCCCGGCTTTTTCTGCCCGTGTGGCGCCGGCGCGGGTGGGCTTCCGTACCAATCCAAATTCCAAAACGCGGCAAGATGCGCCGGTGCACCAGCAGGATCAGACCCGTGACGGCGAACGCTGCCGCAAAGACAATCAGCGCAGTGTTGAGCTCATCCAGCAGGTTGGGGTTGAGCACCATCACCACCGCCAGGGTCAGCATCAGCACACCGCCGATCAGTTTCAGGATGCGCCCATGCTTTTCCTCCAGGCGACTGGCCTTGAGGGTGAACACGGCCACAAAGAAAATTGCCAGTTCGTCAATTTGATAAATGAGCATGTAGAGGAGCAGCAATACCACAAAAGTCAGCGGCTCAACCTGATTGGCAACCAGCAGGTTGCTCCACAAAACCGGAAAACCCGCCGTGCAGGAAAACTCAACCAGCGAAACCCCGGCTGCCAGCGCAATCGTCGCACCGATCAGGCCCCACAGGGATTGGCTGGCATCCATCACCCGCCGGATACCGCGCGCAATGCCGGGTTTCTTTTCATCGGCAATCGTGAACGAGAGGCCTTCTTTGTAAAAGAAATAATCCTTGATGTTGACCGCCGCAAAGAACAACGCTACCAGCGCCACCACCACCCGAATCCAGCCGACAAAGCTGATAAAAGTGAAAATGGTGAACAGCCCGGCAATGAACAGCGCATAAACCGCAGCCGTGACGGTCAGGAAGACGACGCCGATGATGACGACTTTACGGCGCGAACCGGTGTGCAGCGTCAGCGCCAGCAGCATGGTCAGTACCCACACCGAACAGGGGTTGAAACCGTCCACAAAGGCGATCAAGGCTGTGCTGACCGCCAGCGACTGGCGGCTGAGGTCCACCGTTCCAATCAGTGGCAGGGTGAGCGTTTCGGCCTGTGGTTGGGCTGCGGGGGTCGGCTGCGGGGCGGCGGAGGTTGGCTGGGCAGGGAAAATCACCCCTGCGCCGGCATCCGGGCAGCCCAGTTCACGGCACTCCATGATCACTTTTTCAATGTCCGGGTTGATGGATTTGTTGTAGCCCACCCAATGCTGCGTGCCGATGAAGATGGTCGGCACATAGCGGGCTTCGAAGCCGTAAGCAGCCGCCATTTTTTCGAACAAGACGCGGTTGTCTTCGTCATACCAGACCTCGTAGAAGCGCAGTTCTACCCATGGATAACGCTGCGCCAACCCTTCCAGATACGGCTTGGCTTCGGCGCAGTGAGGGCAGCCATCGCCCCAAAACATGTAGATGACGGCTTTGTTTTCCTGCGGCGGCTGCTCCTGCGCCTGCACAGGTACGCCGGCGTTCAGCAGGACAGCCAGCAGACCAATCGCAATTCCCCACCACAGGTTGGGGAAATGGTTTAACCATCGAAGTTTTTTATCCATCGAGGTACCTCAAGTCAGTATTGTCATAAATACAGGGATATACCGATAGGTAAACAGGATACTATGTGAATCTTATCACAAATTGGAGGAGCGTTTTGGAATTTCCACGAAAAAAGTTGCTCCTTCACCCGGCGCGCTGACCGCCCAAACTCGCCCGCCGACCCGCTCCATGGCTTTGCGGACAATGGACAGCCCTATCCCCGTGCCGGGATATTCATCACTGTGGTTCAACCGTTGGAAAATTTCGAAAATCCGATCATGGTACTGCATATCGAAGCCGATACCGTTATCCCGCACCCACAGGATGCGGCTGGTGTCGCGCTCTTCTCCGCCGATTTCAATGTGTGGCTGGGGCTGCTTTTGGGTGAACTTGAGCGCGTTTTCCAGCAAATTGTGCAGCGCCTGATACAGACTGGGATAGTCGTGATCTACGCTGTCAAAAGGCAGATTGACGCTTACCTGCACGGCGCGCGATTCAATATCGTTTTCAAATTCGTTGAGCAGGGTTTCAATCAAAGGCCGCATTTCAACCCGTCCCACTACCAGATTGCGCCGCTCCAGCCGGGAATATTCCAGCAGGGCATCAATCAATTGCGCCATTTGGGTTGCGCCGCGCCGGATGGCGTGTAAAAACTCGCGTCCCTCTTCGTTCAGTGAGTGGACATGGTCTTCCAGCAGCAAACGGCTGTATCCATCAATGCCGCGCAATGGGGCTTTCAAATCATGGGAGATCGAGTAGGCAAAGGTTTCCAGCTCGCGGTTCTTGCGCTGCAAGTCGGCAGTACGTTCGGCAACCCGCTGTTCCAGCTGCTGGGTCAGTTCGCGCAGAGTGCGCTCGGTTTGCAGCAATTCGCTGATATCGGCAATCGAAAAGACGGCTGCCAGTTTGCCCTCCCAGAGCAGCGTGCGGGCTGTGACGGTCACATCTACCTCGCGTCCATCCTTGCAGATGTGCCGGCTGGTATAACGGTAAATTCCGCCTTCAAGGAGGGCTTCAATCATCCCCGCTATTCCTGCCTGCTCCTGCGGGTGGCGCAGGTCAGAGAGCGTCAGGTCGGCGAATTCATCCCGGCTGTAGCCGTAAAACTGTTCGGCAGCCGGGTTGACCGCCAGAAAACGCAGGTCGCGCAAATCCACCACCCACAAGGGGGAGGGGGCTTGCTCAAAGAGGGCGATTCGCTGGCTGAGTAATTCTTCCTGCCGCCGGCTCAGGCGGATGGCATAAGCACGTTCCACGTACAGTAAAATGGCCATAGCCAGCACAAATCCAATGCCCTTGACGCTTTGCCAGCGTCCCAGTTGGGCCGCATCCTGCACCAGCCTTTCCAAAACGCGGTCGGAAAAGACAATCCATGCTCCCCCGATCAGCAGGTAGAGCAGAGCAACCCGCAGCGCAGGTGAAAAGATTCGGAAAAAGTGCTTTACAGGAGAAGTCATTAGGAAAACCAGCCCCCTCTTCCACAAACTTGCCGGTTTATATTTTTATACCATGTTTTTGATGTTGTTCACCCCCAAAAAAAGATTACAATTGGGGTGATTTTCAGGGCATTTGGAGGTTGCATGTCACTACTCACCCCTCGCGAACGCGTGCTGGCTGTCCTCAATCACGAAGTGCCCGACCGGGTGCCGATTGTGATCGGCGCCGATTTGACCACCGGCATTCAGGAACGCGCCTACCGCCGCCTGACGACTTATTTGGGACTGCCGCAGGAATATCAGCCGCTGTATGACTGGCCCGAACTGGGCGCTCCGCTGCCGGCTGAGGCGGTTTTGGAGCGTCTGCACTCGGATGTGCGCGGCATTCAAGATCGCTTTCCCGCCGAGACCTATGCGCGCAACCGCAGCCGCCCGCCCGGCAGCCCCTATGTGGATGATTGGGGCGTTGGCCAGCCGGAGATTGAGCCGGGAGTGTACTTCCCGGCCATTCACCCGCTCAAGGATACCCAACGGGTGGAAAATCTGGAAAGCTACCCGTGGCCGGACATGCACGACCCGACCCGCTTTGCTCACCTGCGTGCGGAAGCCGAACGTCTGGCTGCCGAAAACCGTTTTGCCATCATCGGCGCGCCGTGGCTGATGTCGCCGCTGGAGCGCGCCTTTCAGCTGCAGGGCATGCAGGCCTTCCTGCTCAATCTGGTGGATGCACCCGATTTTGCCGCTGCGCTGCTGCGAAAAATCACCGACCTGTGCAAGACCCACCTGACCCACTTTTTGGGGGAGGTGGGGGAATACCTCGATCTGATCATTCTTGCGGATGATTTAGGCACCCAGAACAGCCTGCTCATCTCGCCGCGCACCTACCGCACCCTGCTCAAGCCGCTGCATGCCGAATTGTTTGCGCTGGTGCGCCAGCACAGCCGCGCACGCATCTTCTTTCACTCGGATGGGGATGTCTTTCCGCTGCTGGATGATCTGGTGGAAATTGGCGTGCAGGTGCTCAACCCGATTCAGACCACCGCCGGACGGATGGCGAATTTGCAGGAGCTCAAACAGCGTTATGGGGAACGGCTGGTCTTCTGCGGAGCCATAGATACCCAGCGGGTGCTGCCATTTGGCACGGTGGAAGAGGTGCGGGCTGAAGTCAAGCGGGTCATTGAAATTCTCGGCGCGGGCGGGGGTTATTTACTTTCTTCGGTCCATACCATCCCCAACGAAACACCGCCGGAAAACATTCTGGCGATGGTGGACGCTGCCCTGGAACTGGCTCAATATGGTTAAACTACGCTGCAACCGCCGCTCAGCCAAATCACCAGCACGATCAGTCCAACACCAATCAGCGTAACGATTAATTTCCGTTCCATCTTCTCCTCCTGCCGGCGGGTCGGCTCCCGCAGCGGTGTGCGCAGCGATGGCGTGTGAAAGGGTGTTCTCCATTTTCAAGACGGAGGCTGGTCAGCCATAGTTCCATACGCTTGACCGTTTCGGTATAATGAAAGAGGACCTTTTTTACCGGTTTGTAAGGAGTGTGCAGAAATGGTTACCTTAGCCGAGCGACTGGATGAAATGACCCGCCCCGGTGAATTGTACGAGAAACTGGAAGGCGGAGCGGTGCGCTGTTACGCCTGCGCCCACCGCTGTCTGATCAAACCGGGGCGGCGCGGTATCTGTCAGGTGCGCTTCAATGCCGATGGCGAGCTGCGCGTGCCGTGGGGTTATGTGGCTGCTTTGCAGGTGGATCCCATCGAAAAAAAGCCC
Organism: Bellilinea sp.; assembly: GCF_034432615.1. Taxonomy (GTDB): domain Bacteria; phylum Chloroflexota; class Anaerolineae; order Anaerolineales; family Anaerolineaceae; genus Bellilinea. The sequence continues at coordinate 10,695 of NZ_DAOUBL010000093.1, forward strand.
TTCTCGCATGTCCTGCCGGGTGCCGACGCCCTCACTTTTGGCATGTTGGGCTGCGATTTTCATTGCAGCTACTGCCAGAACTGGCTCACTTCGCAAACCCTGCGTGATCCGCAAGCCGGCATTGACCCGGAGTACATTCTGCGTATTTCACCGGAAAAACTGGTGGAATACGCCCTGCGCAACGGCGCTCAGGCAGTGGTTTCCTCCTATAACGAGCCGCTGATCACCTCCGAGTGGGCGGTGGATATCTTCCGGCTGGCCAAACAGCGCGGCCTGCTGTGCGCCTACGTCTCCAATGGCAACGCCACACCGGAAGTCCTCGACTACCTGCGTCCCTATCTGGATGCCTACAAGGTAGACCTCAAAACCATGCAGGACCGCCAGTACCGCAAACTGGGCGGTGTGCTGCAGCACGTGCTGGATACCATCCGCCGCGCACACGAGCGGGGCTTGTGGGTGGAGGTGGTCACGCTGGTGGTGCCCGGCTTCAACGACAGCCCGGAAGAGTTGTGGGAGGCGGCCCGTTTTCTGGCTTCGGTCTCGCCGGATATTCCCTGGCACGTGACCGCCTTTCATCCTGACTACAAGATGACTGACCCGCCGCCCACCTCGGCGCGCACCCTGCTGCAAGCGGCGGAAATTGGTCAGGAAGCCGGCCTGCACTTTGTTTATGCCGGCAACCTGCCGGGCAGAGTGGGGTCGCTGGAAGATACGCACTGCCCGCATTGTGGCGAAACGCTGGTGGCGCGGCGCGGTTATATCGTTACCGACTACCGCCTCACGGCGCAGGGCAACTGTCCGCGCTGCGGAACGCACATTCCCGGCATCTGGCACACCGATCCGCAGCAGGTGCGTTTGCATGGCTGGGGCTTCCCGCGGCCGGTGCGTTGAGGGCGCAGAAAGGGAACTCCGCCCCTGTTTGGGCGTCTTAAACCTGTGAACATTGCCGAACGCAGCACCTCATCCATTGCACCAATACCGCGCTGGCTGGTGGCGGGGTTGACCGCCGCCGTGCTGATTTTACTGGGCGGCTGGCT
>NZ_DAOUBL010000094.1:0-5130 GCF_034432615.1 Bellilinea sp.
GCTGGTTTTCGGCTTCCCCAGCAGGCTGCCCATGTACGCCGCCGTTTGGGGGTGGTCAGTCATCAACCTTTGCTGTACGGCGATTTGAGCGCAGAAGAAAACCTGCGTTTTTACGGGCGCATGTACGCCGTACCTCAACTGGGTACACGGATCAACGAAGTGCTGGAACTGGTCGGTCTTGCTGCGCGGCGGCGGGATCTGGTGCGCACCTTCTCGCGCGGAATGCAGCAGAGACTGGCCATCGGACGCGCCATTTTACATGACCCCGATGTGCTGCTGCTGGATGAACCCCATACCGGGCTGGATCAGGATGCCTGTGATATGCTGGATGGGGTTTTACGGCAAATTGCCGAACAGGGCCGCACGGTGGTAATGACCAGCCACGATCTGGCACGGGTGGAAGACCTGGCCTCGCGTTTTGATGTGCTGACCGCCGGGCGTATAACGGCCAGCCGATCGGCGGATGGTTTGCCGCGGGATGGCCTGCTGGCTTTTTACCGGCAGGCGCTGGAAGTTCAACGAAACCTGCAGGGGGCAGTCCGATGAGCGGATTAACACCGTTTATGAGCGCCATGGGCGCAGTCATCTGGAAGGATTTGCGGGCAGAATGGCGCAGTCGTGAGGTCATTTCAGCCATGCTGGTGTTTGCCCTGCTGGTCATCCTTATTTTTAACTTTGCGTTAGATTTGCAGCCCAATGTTCGCGCCGGCATCTCTTCCGGTGTGTTATGGGTAACGCTGGCATTTGCCGGAACATTGGGGCTGAACCGTTCCATGGCGGTGGAAAAAGACCGCGGCTGTCTGGATGGTTTACTGCTTGCGCCGGTTGACCGGGCTGCCATTTATCTGGGCAAGGCGTTTGCCAACCTGCTTTTCATGCTCCTGGTGGCATTCATTGTTCTGCCGGTTTACGGCATTTTGTACAATACCAACATGATCATCCCCGGTTTGCTGCTGGTGATTTTGTTAGGCAGTGAGGGATATGTGGCAGTAGGAACACTGCTCGCCAGTATGGCGGTTCAGGCTCGCACCCGTGATATTCTCCTGCCGATTTTACTCTTTCCAGTAGCAGTACCGGTGGTCGTTTCGGCCGTCAAAGCCACCGGCGGTTATCTGGCCGGTTTGGGTTGGGAGGAAATTCAGCCGTGGTTTACTTTACTGGTTGTTTATGACGTCATCTTTACTTCGGTGGCGTTTATGGTGTTCGATTCGGTGGTTGAAGAATAAACTAATTTTGGAGGTGCAGTATGCTTCAAAAACCCAAATTATTAACGGTTCTGGATGTGGCTGCAATTGCTTCTTTTCTTGCAGCAACAGCGCTGGTGTTCTTTTACGCACCGCTGGAACGGGTGATGGGTGCCGTCCAAAAAGTGTTCTATTTCCATGTGGCCAGCGGTTGGGTGGGGATGCTCAGTTTTCTGGTGGCGGCGATTGTCGGCATCATCTACCTGATTCGCAAGGACCTGAAATGGGACTCAGTTGGGGTGGCGGCAGTGGAAATTGGGATTGCTTTTACCCTGATCAATGTGGTGACGGGTGCCATTTGGGCGCGCCCAATCTGGAACACCTGGTGGACGTGGGATCCGCGCCTGACAACGGCCACCATCATGGAACTGGTTTACTTGGCTTACCTGATGCTGCGCGCCGGTATTGAAGAACCCGAACGGCGGGCGCGCTTTGGGGCGGTCTACGCAATTGTCGGCTTTCTCAGTGTGCCGCTGACCTTCTTTTCCATCCGCCTGTTCCGCACCATTCATCCGGTGGTCATCGGCAGCAATGACCCCGGTGCTATGGGCGCATTTGACATGACGCCAACCATGACCCAGGTTTTCCTGTTCAGTCTGCTGGCGTTCACCATTGTGTACTTTGACCTGCTGTGGCATCGCATTCGGCTGGGCAGGTTGGCCGAGCGGGTGGAAAGCCTGCGCCTCAAAGTTCAAGCCTGAAGGAAGGTGAATGATGGATCAACCCGCCAACACGATCTCCTACTTTATTGCCGGATATGGGTTCATCTTTGGTGTGATGATTTTTTATCTCGCCAGTTTGATCATCCGCTGGCGCAACTTGAAGCAGGATGAAGCCCTGCTGAATGAGCTGGATCAAAAAGAAACAACCGGCAACGAGTAGAGAGAACAGAGGTGCGCAACTTCCGCGCACCTCTGTTCTCTCAGGAGGAGAAGAGACGAAAAATCATCTGTTCCATTAAGCTCCAATTTGCTCAGGCACCTGAGGCAGCCGCTCACGGATGGAGTGGATGGCTTCTTCGGGCAACTGGTAGTCTTCCAGACGGCCGTGATTATAGGCGTCGTAGGCGGTCAAGTCAAAATTACCATGCCCGGATAGGTTGAATAAGATGACTCGCTTTTCGCCCCGCTGTTTGGCAAGCAGCGCTTCGTCAATGGCTGCCCGAATGGCATGGGCTGATTCGGGTGCAGGTACAATCCCTTCGTGGCGGGCAAACAGCACGGCGGCTTCAAAGGTGGCTCGCTGGGGAACGGCAACCGCTTCAATCAAACCGGCATCATAAAGCGCACAGATCGAAGGCGCCATACCGTGATACCGCAATCCACCGGCATGAATGGAAGGCGGGATGAAAGAATGCCCCAGAGTGTGCATTTTGACAATCGGCGCCATTTGGGCGGTATCACCGTAGTCAAAAGCATAGACGCCGCGGGTCAGGGAAGGAGCAGCAGTGGGTTCCACCGCCAGCAAGCGGGTGCGCTGACCGTTGCGCAGGTTTTCCCGCAGGAAAGGATAGGCAATCCCGCCAAAGTTCGATCCGCCGCCGACGCAGCCGATGACCACATCCGGGTATTCACCGGCTAAATCCATCTGTTTGAGGGCTTCTTCACCGATGACAGTCTGGTGCAGCAAGACGTGGTTCAACACCGAGCCGAGAGAATACTTTTTTACGCCGTTGGAAGTGGCCGCTACCTCAACCGCCTCGCTAATGGCAATACCCAGCGAGCCGGGGCTTTCCGGGTCCTTTTCGAGAATAGAACGCCCGGCGTTGGTGAGATTGGTGGGAGAAGCAAACACTTTTGCGCCAAACGTTTCCATCAAAAAGCGGCGGTAGGGTTTTTGATTGTAGGAAACCTTGACCATGTAGACTTCCAGTTCCATGTCAAAAAAGGCACATGCCATTGAAAGCGCAGAACCCCACTGACCAGCCCCGGTTTCGGTGGTGAGCGCTTTGGTGCCGGCGGCTTTGTTGTAAAAGGCCTGTGCCAGCGCTGTGTTGGATTTATGGCTGCCGGACGGAGAAGCGCCTTCATACTTGTAGTAAATGTGAGCCGGTGTGCCGAGCGCCTTTTCCAGCCGGCGCGCACGGATCAAGGGAGTGGGGCGGTAGAGTTTGTAGGCTTCCCGTACTTCTTCGGGAATTTCGATGTATCGCTCGGTGCTGATTTCCTGCAGAATCAATTCCATTGGGAACAATGCACTGAGAAAATCCGGCGTGACCGGTTCTTTGGTAGCCGGATGCAGCACCGGCGGCATGGGCACCGGGCTGTCTGCCAGCACGTTGTACCAGTAGCGCGGCAAATCATTTTCGCTTAACAGGAAACGGGTTAATTCAGACATGGTAAACCTCCTTAAAATTGGAAATTAATGGACAAATGAGATTAGCAAAATGCGCCGGCGGCGGGGTTGCTTTGTCCGCTTTCGGGCTGCAAGGCCAGTCCAAGGGTCAGGCCCATCGCGCCGAGTACCTCTTCCAGAGTCTGGCGGGCAATTTGCCGGGCGCGGTTGCTGCCGTGATAAAGAATTTCGCGCAAATAGGCAGGCTGTGCAATGAACCTTGCGCGCCGCTCACGCAGCGGTTCAAGCGTTTGGTTGAGTTTGCGCGCCAGATATTGCTTGATTTCGACATCGCCGACCTTTCCCTGACGGTAACGGGCTTTGTATTCCTCGACCTGCTCGCGGTCAGCGTCAAACTGATCCAGATAGATGAAAAGGGGGTTACCCTCCACTTTTCCCGGATCGGTAGGATGGATGCGATTGGGATCTGTAAACATGCCCATCACCTTGCGGGTGGTTTCTTCTTCAGAATCCCGCAGGAAGATGGCGTTGCCATACGAAGTGTGCATGGTGCGGTTGTCAATCCCCGGCAGGCGCGGCATGGTGGAAAGCAGAGCATCCGGTTCGGGGAATAATTCCCCATACAGGCTGTTGAAGCGGCGGGCAATCTCGCGGGTCAATTCGATGTGCGGCAGTTGATCCTCGCCGACCGGCACCAGCGATGCTTTGTAAAGCAGAATATCGGCCGCCTGTAAGACAGGATAGGTCAGCAGTCCCAGGGAGGGTTGAATACCCAGTTGTTTGACCTGTTCTTTGTAGGTGGGCACACGGTGCAGACGGGTCTCACTGACCAGCATGCTGAGCAGTAAAGCCAGTTGACTGTGTTCCGGTACAGCCGATTGCAGCACAAGGGTGCTGCGCTGGGGGTCAATGCCGGCCGCCAGCCAGTCAGCAACCACTTCTAAGGTGTTGGGGCGGATGTCGGCCGGGTTTTGATAATCTGTGGTGAGCACATGCAAGTCGGCTACCAGAAAGAAACATTCATGGGTTTGCTGCAAACGCACCCAGTTTTGAAGCGTGCCAACCAGATGTCCCAGGTGACGGGGTCCGGTGGGACGATGTCCGGTAAGGATACGATAGGTTCTAAGGGTCATTATCTCAATCTCCATTTGGTGGACTTAAAACAAAACGGCCTGTGCTCGTGGGGACGAACACAGGTCCGTGGTGCCACCCCAGTTAGGCTGCTGGTAAAAAAATTCCCCGGTGATGCACACAGGGGAAAGAAGCCAGCCTCACTCGTTGCGGGTACGGCCATTTTGGCGATACCCTTTGCCCAGATAACGGTGGCAACTCCGGCCCAGACTACTGGGGAAGAAACCCGTTCGCCCTGCAACTCCGAGGTCCATTCATCGCCGCTGTACGGGCAGGTTCTCACCGCTTCCTGCTCTCTGTACCGCCATTTCGACGATTACTCGTCCTCTTCATCGTCTTTTTGGATGTGTTTTGGAAGATTATAATGATTTTATGGCATTTGTCAAGCATGAATTTGGCGCTGTTATTTAAACTTGAAAGTTGGACAGTTTAAAGCTGAAAAGTGGACAGGGAGCTTTCT
>NZ_DAOUBL010000095.1:0-4486 GCF_034432615.1 Bellilinea sp.
GTTGCTTGCCAACCCGATTGCACTGGAAAAATTTGCCCTGCCGGGGGAAGTGGTTGAGGATCGGCTGGGTATCTGCCACCTGTTTATAGAAGAAGACCGCGATGCAGTGTTGCAGCACCTCCTGCTGGCGCTGGAAACCCGCCAGCCCCAAATGCTGGAAGCCAGTGGTCTGGCATGGGATGGCCATCCGTTTGCGGTTGAAATCCATTTTTCCCCGTTGAAGTCAACCGGGCCGGTGTCTGAAGAAGTTTTGTGTCTGGTTCGGGACATCAGCGAGCGTAAAAGAGCAGAACAAAAACTCCTGGAGGCTGCCGAAACGGAACGGCACAACCGGGAGCTGGCTGAAGCGCTGCGCGAAATTGGCATGGCGCTCAGCGCCAGCCTGGATGTGGATGAAGTACTGGATAAGATTCTGGAAAGTATTGCGCTGGTCATCCCTTACGACTCGGGCAATATCACCTTGCTGGAGGGCAGGCGTGCGGTGATCACCCGTAACCGTGGTTATGAGCGGTTTGGTGAACATGTGTTCCGTGCCGTTCGGCAATTCGTTTTTGATATCGAACACACCGAAAATTTCCGCTGGATGCTGGAAAACCGCAAACCGCTAATCATTCAGGATACCCATGCCTATCCCGGCTGGGTGCGGGTGGAAGCGACCGAGTATATCCACTCGTGGGTGGGTGCGCCGATCATCGTCCAGAATGAGGTGCTCGGCTTTCTTTCTCTGGATAAATGTGAAGAGGGTTTTTACCGGCCGGAGCACGCCCGCACACTGGAGCTGTTTGCCGCGCAGGCCGGCCAGGCGCTCTACAATGCCCGCCTGTACCGGCAGAGCCGTCAGATGCTGGAGCACGAGCAGAAGATCAATCAGATTCTGGAAAGGATTACTTCCTCGATTGATCTGGAGTCCACCATGCAGCAGATTACGTACTACGGTTGTCAGCTGCTGGGTGCGGATAGCGGCCTGGTGGCGTTACTCGACGAACGGCGTGATGTGCTGGTAACCCTGAGTGTCTACGATCCTTCCCAAAAGTTGATACGGGTAGATGAATCACCGCGGGGTACGGGGCTTTCGTGGCAGGCCGTTGAACGGCGGCGTATGTTGATTTCTGATAACTATTCGACTGAACCGCTATCGCGTCCAGAGATGAGAAATAAGGGGGTGTACGCCTTCCTGGCAGTGCCCATTTTGACCGAGACGGAAACCCTCGGTGTGTTGAATTACTTCATGCTCTCGCCGGAAAAGAAGTTTGATCCTAAAGTCATCGGGTTGGCAGAAACGCTTGCGCGTTACAGTGCCGTTGCCATCCAAAAAGCCCGCCTGCTGGAAGAAGCCACCCGCCGGGCGCGGGAAGCGGAAACGCTTCAGCAGGCCTCCGCGGCAGTTTCTTCGGCGCTTCGTCTCGATCAGGTGCTGGATCAGGTGCTGGAGAACCTGGAGCGGGTTGTGCCGTATGATTCGTGCGCGCTTTTTCTCAAGGAAGGTGAGGAACTGCGGGTTGTGGCAGCGCGCGGTTTTCCCCATCCCGAACGGGTCAAAGGGCAGCGTTTTCCGGCGCGGGACGATTTGCTGCTGGAAAGCCATAAAACTCAATCGCCCATCATCCTTGCCGATGCGCAGAAAGATGCCCGCTTCAAACGCTGGGGTGATGCGGCGCACGTTCGTTCCTGGATGGGCGTTCCGCTGATAAAACGCAACACGGCGATCGGCTTTTTGACCATTGATCACAGCCAGCCAAATGTATATACCGAAAATCATGCCAAACTGGCGCTGGCCTTTGCCAATCAGGCGGCGGCTGCCATTGAAAATGCGCGCCTGTTCGAATCGGTGCAGCGTATGGCGGTCAGCGATCCGCTGACCGGTCTTTACAACCGCCGGCATTTCTTCGATCTGGCCGGCAAGGAATTTTACCGCGCCCGGCGTTACGGCAAGGCGCTGGCGGTGGTCATGATGGATCTGGATGACCTCAAGAAAATCAACGATTCGTACGGACACCTGACCGGCGATCAGTTGATCATTTTCGTTGCCGAGCAGTGCCGTCAGCAGCTGCGCAAAGCCGACCTGGCTGCCCGCTTCGGCGGGGATGAATTCATCCTGTTGCTGCCGGAAACCGGTCTGGATGCAGCCATGCAGGTTGCCTGGCGGCTGCGCGATGCCGTGAAAAAGGGGTTTACAGATGAAAATGGCGGTGTGGTGGTTTCGGGGGTCAGTCTGGGGGTCAGCGCCATAGATGCGGACTGCAACTCGCTGGAACTGCTGGTCAACCGCGCCGATCAGGCACTGTATACGGCGAAACAGCAGGGCAAAAACCGGGTGTGTGCCTGGGTGGATGGTCAGGTGCGTTCCTTTGCCACCAAACCCCTCGTTCCACCTCAAGATCTGGCATTCTAATTCACTTACCCGGCTGACTGCGGGGAGGCTGAACCGGAACTTTCCGCCTTCCGCGGGCGGTTCAGACCCATGATGACCCCCAGCACCAGCGACCAGGCGGCCGCCAGCCCAATCTGGACTTCAACCGGCATCAGAAAAGTGACGGTATGCGCCGGGATCCAGAACCAGATCAGGGTAGCCCAGGCGCGGGTGATGCCAGTAAAACCCTTTTGTCCCAGAATCAGATTATCCTCCAGCCGGTGAAAAGCCATCATCTGCGGGCCAAAGAAGGTGTTGGTCAGTACGGAAACCGACAATGCCCAGCCCAGTCCCTGCCCTAAAAAATCGGGAAGCAAATGATGATCCAGCAGCGCGCGGGTGAAACCGCGCATGCCGGTGAACCCGTACTTGATGATGACTCCCAGCAGCGCCCAGGCGAACATTTTGGCAATCATCTGTGCACCGCTGCCGGGCAGGCCCAGCCGTCGCTGTTGAATGGTGAAAGAAATGATTTCCCCCAAGGTGCCTAGTAGGGCGAATTGCACGGCTGCCGAAAGCAGCGGGTTTGCCGTAACCCAGGTCATGTAAAAGTCCATTGGTTCACCTCCGATGATCCAGGAGCGCCGCTGCGCCGATGCCCATGATCAGAATCAGCAGACCGATGATGACGAACATCAACGGAATGTTCAGGGCAGCCGCCAGCACTCCGCTCAGCCACGGGCCGAGGAACATGCCCAGCGAATAGACCGACTGATGCAGACCCATGGCGGTGGTGCGTTCGGCGGCATCCACGCGGTTGATACTCAACCCCATCAACAACGGGTAGCCAATCCCAAACCCCAACCCCACGCAGAACTGAAAGACAAAGATCAGTGCCAGGCTGGGCGCCCAGGCTGCGCCGAGCATGCCGCCGCCCAGCAGGGTAAAACTGAGGATGATCATGGGTCGGTGACCAAAGCGCTGCGCCAGCACCGCCGCCAGACTGTTGCCGGCCAACCCGATCAGCAGGTTGAGGCTGAGCAGCGTGCTGATGACCACGTCCGATGCGCCTTTTTGGCGCGCCAGAATGGGGATGAAAGTAAAGGTGGCGGCAAAATCGGCGGTGTGGGTCAGGGCTTGCAGCAGGGAAGGCAGCATCACTTCCCGCCGGCTGGCTAACCGCTTCAGGGCGTTCAGGGAGGGCTTGTGCGGCGGCGTTTGAGCTTCAGGCAGGAAGAAAAGCAAAACCGCGGCGAACACAGCCGCCGCAGCGGCCAGGTTGAAGGCCAGCGGGTAACCGCCCAGCTCGTTCAGCCAGCCGTTGGCAGCGGTGGCTGCAATCCGCCCGGCGGTAGCCGTCATTGCCAGAATGCCGGTGGCGCGTACCACTTCTCCTGCCGAAAAGCGGTTGGAAAACAGCACTACCAGCGGCACCCAGGTGCCGGCCGAAACGCCCACCAACGCCCGTCCGAGGATGGCGGTTTGGATGGTGGGGGCGTGGCCGAGGGTCAGCGCGCCGGCAGCCACCAGCAGCAGCCAGAGGGTGGCAAACGGCTTGCGGCGGCCGGCCCAGTCTGCCAGAATGCCGAGCGGCAGCCGCACGATCAGCTGCCACAGACCGTACATGGAAAGTGCCGTGCCGATCAATGCCAGATCGCTGGTTTTGGTTTGCAGGTAAAGCGGCAGGGTGGGCACATACAGGTACAACGCCGACCAGTAAAGGAAGACGACCACTAAAAACAAAGCATTCAATGGGATGAACCTTGGGGAAAAGATGCGGAAAAGCCGGAATGGCTTAATTGTGCAGGAAGATGGTGGAGATGACAAGTCAAAAGGGTCAGGTTATTAAGAACAGGGGTTTGGAATAATCTCCGTGAGGTGTGAGGGAGTTTGCTGCCCTCGCTTATAACGATGGGCAACCGTTTATGGCTTACCAGACTTGTGAATGCGATGCCGTTCAAGGTAAAGACGTAAAGACGCGAAGAAAGAAAAAAGAAATCTTTGCGTCTTGGCGTTAAGTAACCTCAGTTCGGGATAAATCCTCTTGCTATTCCTTTGAGGATGTTTGACCCCCACCTGCACCTCCCCCTAAATCGCCCCAGCGATTTAGGGGGAGGCGGGAGGGGGTAATTGCTT
>NZ_DAOUBL010000096.1:0-5924 GCF_034432615.1 Bellilinea sp.
AGCACGGCATGACCTGATTCTTGAACCGCCAATGCCAAACGTTGTCGGGGCTCATCTCAATGTTCATTTTGAAACAAATCAACTCCCCGGCCGGGATGAACTGGGAGTTTTGCAGCATTCCAAATTTGAATATGCTCTCAGAATTCTGAACAATTTAATGGGATGATAAAATGAATGTGATAACCACAGATGAAATACCATTTTTATCGGCAACCGGCGTTATAAAGCTGGGCAATAAGGAAGAGTTAACCACTTATAAACATCGTGCCTCTTTAGGATTTGTAGAAAGATCTTTACTGGCTTCTGCTTACTTTCCATCCGGCGGCACTGCTCTTTACCGCATTCGAGGTAGTGACACCTTAACGATTGGACAACTCGATGAATGGATAGAGAAAAAAGGTGTTATAAATGTAATGATATTGTATGCTTATAATCTCTCAAAACCTGATTTATTTAGGTTAAAAATGATCAACCCGGCAGAGGTCAATAAATTCCTGTTAAAAAATACAGATTTACGGCCTGTATTGGCGGAAGCCAGCAGGGTAGTCAAACAAATTTTCGGTGAAGATGCTGAAATTATTTTAGAACTACGAAATGATCCGGAAATTGATTATGAAATCTTGCGCGCAAATATCAAGGCAACCGGCGATATTGACGAACAATTGGATAAACTTGATATATTCGATGATACCTGGCTGGTACATCAGCTTGATCTCATTAACCAGCGCATTTTGTTCAATCTCGATTTCTCATGAGCTTTGATTGGGGAAACTACCTAAATTTAGCTAAATATCTTGTCAGGAACATTACCGATCCAAGCCTGACAGAGGCCGGTTACCGTAGTGCAGCCAGTCGGGCTTATTATTCCGTTTTTCATCCCATTAAGTTATTGGCTTCTCAACATGGCTTTACTCTAACAAAAAAACGTTCGGTTCATCAAGAATTGATCGAATTCTATCAAAAACACAATGATATAGTTTATAGAAAGAAAGGTATAAAACTTCAACGCTTGTGGGAAAATCGCAAAGAATGTGATTACGAAGATCAAATAGCAACTAAAAACTATCAATCTTTGACTTATGAAAGTATCCGTTATGCCAACGAGTTGCTAAACTGGTCGAGGAGCAAATTGATATAACCATAGAGAGGGTTTATTCCAATGACAGAACCCTATTACGACAACAAAGCACAATATGACCGCATCCGCGGTTACATCATTCCCGGCGAAACCATTTTTGCCGTTTATGACTGCAAAGGCGGCGGCACGGGGTTTGTCGGCATTACGGATCGGCGCATCATCTTTTACGATCAGGCCTTCCTGACCAAAAAGAAATCAATGGTTTCGATCCCCTACAATCAGATCATCGGCATTGCCTCGGTGGACGAAGGAATGATTTTTCAAACCAGCGAGATCACCCTGCTTACTGCCGCAGGCAATTACACTTTCCAGTTCCGCGGTGCCGATAAAGCCCACAATGCCTACAGCTTCATCATGAATCAACTGCTCGGACAGGCGCATCCCCAATTGAAGGGATAACCTAACTCCCCAGGCCCATAATCATATCCCGGACATCATCACTGACGAGCCTCCCGTAAATCCCGTCGGTGATGCCCATGTTGGAGTGCATCAGATTCTGGCTGATCGCCTTCATCTGCGCCGGCGTCCTGGCTTGCTTGAGCGCGTGAACCGCGTGTCCGTGGCGGAATTTGTGCGGCGATTTATACGCCACACCCGCGCGCTCACATAAGACTTTTAGATCATCCCGCAGACTGTGGCGCACCTCCAGCCGCTTGCCGGTCGGCTTCTCGGTGGTGATCTCGCCGAAGCGGTCCAGATGCGCATACCAGTACGCCTCCGGCGGCAAGCGTTTCCGTAGAAACGCATCCCATTCCTGCACCACTTCCAGCAGATCTGGAATGTTTAGCAGGAATGTTACCGCCGCCTTGCTGTTCTTGGTGTGCACGCCCTTTGCCGGCAGCTGCAACACGCGGAGGTTAGCCAGGTCCACGCACTCCAGCGGCAGGGTCACGAATGCCCCAACCCGCATCCCGGACAGGAACAGAAACGCCACCGCCGCCCGCATCCGGCGCTGGGCGGTCGTATCTGCCGGGCAGCTAACCAGCTTGCGCACCTCTTCCAGGGTATAAAGCTCACGCGATTCCAGCTGAGCCTGCTCACTGCGCCCCCGCGACGGGCGCAGACTCTCCACCCAGCGCGCGTCCATGTTTTTGTAGCGCGGCGGGTACTCGCTTTTGGCCCAGTTCAGGAACGCCCGGCAGGTTTTCATCATCGCGTTGAGATGCGCCGCCGAGAGCGGCTTTTTGTTTTTACCGATCAGCGACTCGCAATAAACCGGAAAGGCCGGCCTGATTCGGCCGCACTTGCTGAACGGCTTTTCATCTGCCCATTCCAGCAGGTGACGCAGGCGCGACCAGAGCGTGTTGATCGTGCCCGGCGATAGCTGTCGCACATTGGACTGGAAGTCCAGATAGGCTTTCACGTCGAGGTAATTCTGGCGGTGGATCATGATGACTTAATGAAGCGGTGAATTTTACCGCCGCACTCCGGGCATGTGCCGCTGAGTTGGACCACATTCTGGCGCCGGCTGTGGGGGCGCATCTTCGGCGACTGCACCATCACCACGCGGTTGCAGCGCATGCAATACGCGTGCCCGGCCGGCATGGGGGGCTTGCTTTTGCCGCGCCGGGTGGTGGTCAGGTAGTCGCGCGCCCATTGCGCAAACTGCCGTCCGTTGATCCACACCTTCCCGCCGGCGTCCAGTACCACCGGGGCACCGGCCGGTATATACGAGCGATAGACCGTATCGTGAGAGACCCCCAGTTCCTCTGCCAGTTCGGCAGGTTTATAGAGCATATTGAGCAGCCGTTCCAATGCGGCCGCCTTCGATCGGTTCAGTCGTGGCGCTGGCACACCACACCTCCGTAGGATGTATTTTAGATCGCCCTGTGCGCGCAGCGGCGATTCATGATAAAATTATAGCACGCACGGCAAAAAAAGCCACTTAAAAGTGGTGATTAACAGGCTAGATATTCCAATCCGTAAGGTTCGGGGGTTCGAGCCCCTCCGCGCCCACTTTCACCACAATTTTCACCGCAGCCGTGAATTTAAAGCCTGACCGGCCGTGCGCGAGACCGGAAGGTGAGCAGATCAGACGCTGGCACGCCTGATCTGCGTTTTTTTATTCCCCTTCAATCAGAAACATCATCTTTTGAAGAATGCCAAACTCGATTTCTTCTGGCAGTTCTTCCAATTTGATTGTGTTCAAAGTAACCGTTACTTTACTTTCAAGCAATTGTTTCATTTCATCAAGGAAGTCCTGCATCTTTTCCTGCGGAATGATAAGGTTTTCGCCTTCTGGCTTGCCATACTTCTGGAAAATGTCTTTGCGCTGTGCCTCAAATGCCTCATAGTGTGGGCGGAGAAGATTTTGATTGGACGCAAGGTAAAAAGCAACATTGCGCCTGAGCTTCTGACCAGACAGATCGAGGGTCATAAAGTCAACAATTTCTTTGATGGTCAGGTCTTTTTGCATTTCACAACCTCTCTGATAAGATTTGCCGGATGGCTTGTAGTTCTCCCAGAATTTGCTTCAGGGTATCCGGCTCTGGTTCTGGTGTTGGTTCGGGTTCGGCGGGTGGAATGGGCGTTGGCTTAATGCGGGGATTGATTTCAGCATTGAAATTTTCCCGTGTACCGTTATACATTTCGTATCCGGCAACGACCTTTTCACCATTCAACAGAAATTCCTGCGTTCCCAAATCCCAGAATGACCATTCTTTCGCACGCTTATCCGACCAACCAAATGGTTTGGGTGGGGTTGCCATAATTACATATCGGGTAATCAGGTCACGCAGGGTTGGGAATACTGGCTGGTTGGATGGTAAAGGTGGGTCGGTAGTCAGAGGTGATGTTGGTGCAGAAAGCTTTATCCACTTTGGAGCGTGGATATACAAGTCAGGACGGGAAGCCACGAAGGTATCCAGACTCGGATATTTGGCTGTGAAGTTTTCCCGTGAGTACACACCGATTTTGAAGGGCAGTAATGTTCCGATGCGCTGTAACCGCTCTAACCGGTCAACCACATCCCGCAGGGCAAATGCCAGCCACGAATCCGTAACCTCACCTGCACTGGTAGAGAGGGACATCTCGTAAACACCAATGCTCAAAAACGAGATTGCTTTATAGCGTAACAGGCTGATGAGTTGTGAGATAATCGGGTGCTGACTGTCGGTCATCTTTTCGACATCCGCCATTGTGCGGTTGGTTTGCAACCAGTACCCAACCCACAAGTCAAAGCGCACGCCGATTATAAGTCCAGCGTCATAAGCCCGCTGTACCATATCAGCAAATACAGTCGGGCTGATAAATTCCGGCTTGCCGTCCTGCTGTTGCCCGCCAATATAGATGGTTACGAAGTCCGCACCGGCATCAGCAATACTTTGAAAATCAACGGATGAATGACTTTCGTTGAGTTGTAAACCTACTAGATTAGTCATTGTTAATCTCCTTTCTATGCTAATCTTGTTATAGCCAAAACATTACTGTGGGGATTGGCTGAATCATAAGTTATGTTCAAATTACCACCACTGTTTTGAAATACCATTAATTCGATATAATCACCAACAACCAAGTCTAATTTCACGGATAAATTAAGAATAGTAGCAAGCCCACCACCAACAGGATTTGCCGTTGTAACCGCTAAAATAGTTGTTCCATTTCGCCTTATTCCTACCATTCTTGCTCCTGTTGTGTTAGCGGAAAATAAAACATTCCCATAAATATAATATGACCCTGCAATTTGACAGGTAATTCTTGTCGGAGTACCTGATGACCATTGAGCCGAGATACCAGAAGGGCGTTGGTCTGTTAATGCTTGGGTAAAACTAATAGCCGTCCAAGCATTGTTCGGAATAGACTGGGCAGTGGTGCGAATGGCTTTACAAGATATTGCAGTAGATTTTTCGATAAATCCATCTAAATTTATATTAAAAACACTTGCACTATCTTTAGAAATAGTTAAACCATTTACGTCAAAAGATTCTGAATAGCTGTTTGTTAAAGTAACTATTGACCTTGAAATAGAAAGTCCAAGACTAGAAGAATCTACGCTTAATATAGATGACCCATAATTGCTGTTAGTCTGCATTACTAATGCAGTACTTTCATTTGAGCGATTGATTATTTGAAAAGATGAATCATTTGCCCCACTTTCTACTCCCAAATAAAATTGCCTACTATTAACAGCTTGGACGCAATACATTTGTGCGATTATGTTTAGATTACTATAAAACTTTATTGAGCGAAATAATTCGTAAGTTGTTCCACTAATTAACGAAAATCCTTGATTATCTAAAATAACACTCCCCCCACCCCCATACAACTTACCATCACTCCCAAAGTATGCCTGCCTGACATTCGCATTAAGCCCATACAAACCAGTTCTGTCTATCCACAATCCAGTTCCGGCAGTTGAAGAAGTCGGCGGTGGGTTACCAATTGCAATTGCGCTGGAAGTACCGGCGATTTTCAGGACATTTTCCAGCGTGGCATCTGTACCAGACAGTTTGATAATGTCCGTAGCAAAGTTGCGTATCCGCAATACGCCGTCCTGGTCAATCGTAATGTTTGCTTTACCGCTTGCATATTCACCAATGGCCACTCCCCATTTTTGAGAGGTGTATCCCCAATTACCGTTAAGATCGCCGATACGGATGATCTCGGTCTGCGCGTTGTAGGTTGCTCCTTGCCGGATCAGTTGTATCCTGGGTGTATCATATGCATTCAATTCGATTCGTCCCTGCCCAGACTGACCAAGCACAGCAAATGGCGTCCCTGCCGGCCAGCTATTCGCACCGCTTCCGTCCAGGTTGCGGGTCACATTGTAGGTTGTGCCACTGACCAG
>NZ_DAOUBL010000097.1:0-7131 GCF_034432615.1 Bellilinea sp.
CCAAATCTACAGGTCGCATTGGTTCTCCTCCTTTTCCATGGTTTATGCTTCCCCCCTGTTGTTTACGGCCTGAACTTTTACAGCCCGCTTTGGTCTGATAATTGTACCAGAACTATCCCCCGCGCCGGGGCGCGCCGCGGCGTTTGGGCGGCGCTTCCCCGCGCGAAACATAAGCCGGCACCGTGATACCATACACGTTGCACACTCTTCGGTCCATCATGCGGCTGCGAATGCGCGGGTCAATTTCATCCAGTGCCTGCGCGGTGGTGATGACGGTGGGCAGTTTGGCGTTATAGCGGTAATTGAGCAGCTGATACAACTTCTCGCGCGCCCAGGGCGTAGCGCTTTGGGTGCCCAAATCATCCAGTATCAGCAATGACGCAGAACGCACCTCCTCGAAACGGCGGTCATAAGAAATTGTACTGGAAGGTGAAAACGCTGCCCGCAGGTGATCGAGCAAATCCGGCACAACCACAAAAATCGGCTCTTCCCCCACCCCTTTGCGGTAATTGCCAATCGCCGCCGCCAGATGCGTCTTGCCGCAGCCATAACTGCCCATAAAAACCAGCCAGCCGCGCGGATTTTCGGCAAAGGCTACCGCGGCATCAAAGGCTTTTTGCAGGGTGGCGCGGTCTTCGGGCGGTAATTTCTCGTGTTCGCGCAGGTTAAAGGTGCCAAAAGTGTGATCCGCCAGGAGAGACAGGGTTGAAATCGAAGAACACACCTCTTCACTGACCGGCGAACGGTAGTCGGGCGCGTAGATGTGTACGCGGGTCACCAGCTCCGCATCCTGTAAGCGCGAAGAAATCCGCCCGTCAATTTCTTCCAGCAGCAAATTGGTGGTAACCACCGTCGGCAGGCGGTGAATGTAGCGGTGATTGATGATCTGGTAGAGTTTCTCCTCCGCCCAGGGGGTAGCGTTCTGCGTCCCAAAATCATCCAAAACCAGCAGTCGCACATTGCGAATTTCGTTCAAACGCTGTTCAAAGGATTCATCCCCCCCGCCGAAAGATGCCCGCAACCAGTCGAGCAAATCCGGCACGGTCAAAAAGATGACTTCCACCCCCATCTCGACCACGGCGTTGGCAACCGCTGCGGCGAGATGCGTCTTGCCGCAGCCATAGGGGCCCATCAGCAGCAGCCAGCCCTGCAGCGTACGGGCATACTGCTGCGCCTGTTGATGGGCAAACTGTAGCGAACGAGCCTGTTGATCACCCAGCCCCAGCCGGCCCTGTACCTTGAAAGTTTCAAAGGTCATGTGGCGGAAGGCATCCAGATTACTCAGGCGCAGCAAACGCTGGCGCTCGCTGGCACTCACTTCCTGTTGGCGGCAGGTGCAGATGTGCAATTTCCCAAAATCAGGGTGACCCACCGGTAAATCGTGCGCCACGAACCCCACGCCGCCGCAAATGGGGCAGTTGGGATCACCCAACATGCCGGGCTGCTGCCCGCCGGGTGAGGTTTCACCTCGTTCAGTGTTCGACAAATTCGCCATATTCTCCCTGGATATAGCGTCGGCGATCTTTTTCAGACTTTCCCCGATTGGCTTCATGTTCGCTCCTCTCCAATCGCGCGCGCAGGATGGCTTCGACATACCGCCAGCGGCGCACGTTGCTTTCCACTGCGGCGCGAATCGCTTCCTCAATCCATTCAACCGGATAAGTTTTTTCGGCCTCTTCCAGCGTTTCGGCAATCAGCGGGGTGAGTGGGCCAATATTTTCTTCATACAGGCGAAAGATGTTGGGGCGTTCCAGCGTCAGCCGCACTTCCGGGCGCTGAATGTCCTCCGGCGACCATTCTCCGTTTTGCAGGGCCGCCACAGCAGCCCGCCCGCGCGGGGTATTGAGGAAATACAGGCTGTCTTCTTCTCCCAGATTGACCTTCAACAAGCTGCCGCGCTGGACGGCGCGTTCGAGTGCGTCCTGCAGGTTCGTTAACGCCTGGCGGCGGTTCTTTGCCAGCCCTTCCAGCAGCCGCTCATCCTCTGTCAGATCGGAAGCCCGGAAAAAACGAAATTCACCTTCCATACGGTCAAGCAGCCAGAAGGCATACAGCGTCACTTTTAACTCGCTCAAGTCATCTATCTGCGGCAGCAGCTCACTGAAAAAAGCGGCTGGCAGAGGGGTCAGGCGGGTTTTGCCGGGTGGAAAACCGGTAAAGGGTTTCATCAGCGGCCTGCTCTTTCGGAAGAGTCGCGCGGCAGGATGACCGCATTGTCAAAACGCGCCAGATTGCTGAGAAAGACCAGTTCAATGCCCGGATGGGTGGGGCCGTTGCGGTGTTTGGCAACGATGATTTCGGCAATATTCTGGCGCGGACTATCTTTTTCCATTGCTTCCGGGCGGTGAATGAACATGACAATATCTGCGTCCTGTTCAAGGGACCCGCTTTCTCTCAAATCCGATAGCACCGGCTTTTTGTCGGCACGCTGCTCAACCGCCCGCGAAAGCTGCGCCGCCGCCAGCACCGGTACGTTCAACTCGCGTGCCAGTACTTTCAGGTTGCGAGATATGTTGGACACTTCCTGCACGCGGTTATCGGTGCGGATGTCACCGGACATCAATTGCAGGTAATCCACAATCACCAGATCCAGCTGCTTTTCCATGTGCAACCGGCGGCATTTGGTGCGCAACTGCAGCGGCGTAATGGCGGGCGTATCATCCAGCCAGATTTCCGTTTCGCCAAGCACTTCAATGGCATGCGCAAACAGCGCCCATTCCTCATCCCTCAGTTTACCGCTGCGCAAGCGCTGGGTGTCAATCCCGGTTTCCTGAGCAATCAGGCGTTGCACCAGCTGCTCGGCCGACATTTCCAGCGAAAAGATGGCCACCCGTTTGCGGTGCTTTTGGGCAGCGTTCTTGGCCACCGAAAGCAAAAATCCGGTTTTACCCATGCCGGGGCGGCCAGCCACAATCAAGAAGTCGGAGCGTTGCAAGCCGCCCAGCAATTTATCCAGATCCACCAGCCCGGTCGGCACGCCAAAAATCTCATCGCTGCGCTGTGCCAGCTGGTCAATCCGTTCGTAGTACTCGCCCAGCACCACATCAATGGGCTGTAAATCGCGCTGAATGCGCCGCTCGCTCAGCCCAAATACGGCTTTTTCAGCCTCGCCGATGAGGGTATCCAGGCTTTTACGCGAGTCGAGTGCCAGCTTTGCCATTTCATTGGCCGCCGCAAGCATCTTGCGCCGGATGGACGCCTCTTCCACAATCCGCGCGTAGGCTTCGGCGTGCAAAGAAGTCGGCGTCTGGCCAAGCAGAGCCATCAGGTAAGCCTGCCCGCCAATATCCACCAGATGACCGCTCTCTTCCAGCTCATGGGTCAAGGTCAGGTAGTCAATTTTCTCGCGCCGGTCATGCAGGCGGGTAATCGCTTCCCAAATCCAGCGGTTGCGAACGATGTAAAAATCCTCCGGCTTGAGGATTTGCGCAACCTCGTAATACACTTCCGGGTTAATCAAAATCGAACCCAGCACCGCCTCTTCCGCCTCGCGGTTGTGCGGGTGAGCCTGATCCATGGAGAGCTGGCTGTCTTCTACGGGTGGAAAATCTTCGCTCATGCTTGGGTCAAACCTGAAAATTTGAAATACAACACGCCCCCCTGTGATGAACCACTAAAAATTGAGCCGGCGGGGCGGCATTCCCCGCCCGGCTGAATTCTGGCTTACTTGCCCGGCTTTGGGCTGTCTGGATCAGGATCCGGTTTGTCCTTATCCTCTTCATCCTGATCTTCGTTCAAATCATCAATCTTTAAGTTTTGTAAAAAATCTTCAAATACCGACAGACGTTCTTCGCTCAGGTCGTCTTCCTCAACCGGCGCAGCGGAAGGCTCTGCCGCAGAAGTTTCCGGCGCCTGCAAATCGCGTTCGGGTACAATTCCGGCAGTTTCCATGACCTCGCGCGCCACCAGAATCGGCACATGCGCACGCACGGCCAGCGCCAGCGCATCCGACGGACGTGAGTCGATCTCCACCAGATGCCCGTTGTATTCCACCACCAGATTGCCGAAGAAAACATCATCCTTCAGCGCCACCACCTCAACCCGCACCAGGCGGGCATTGAAGGTAGCCAGTAAATTTTTGAGCAGGTCGTGGGTCTGCGGACGGGCAACTTCAATTTCTTGCAGGGCAATGGTGATTGCTTCTGCCTCGTACGGGCCAATCCAGATTGGCAAATAGCGTTCTGCGTTGATCTCCCGCAGCACCACAATGCGCTGTTGATTGGTCAGGCTGACACGCACGCTGTCAATGACAACTTCAACCATTCGGGCCATCTTTCAACCTTTTCTCTCCCTTCAAACCGGGAGTTGATCAAATCCCACCAGTCGCCGCAGGCTTCACTGCATCCACACTGGTCTTGTGGTTTTATTTTAACACGGGCGGGAACGGGATGCAACAGCATTCACCCAAAGTTCAGACAAAAGCCCTCTTTCGGTTCGTTATCCCGTGAAACAACCATCCTACAACCAGAAACATTTGAATGTTAACATTTTTTGATTCTGTTCATTTCTTAAGTTCTTAAGGTATAATGCAACTATCTACCAACATTCCTTCCCGCTTAAAGCTCAGCGGGAATTATTCTTCAACGCACTTTACCAGCTGGAATGCACTTATTTTTTATCTCAGGCGGGCGCGCAAAGCAGCCGCCGAAATCCGCAGCGGTAACCGGTTCAGGCGTTTCAAAAGGATGAAACGGCCGCCGGGGAAATACACCGGGCAATTGCCAAACGGGGTGTTTGATCAATCTTAACAAATTTGTTGTCCGGTCGTCGCAGTAAACTCGCAAAATTCTGATAAAATCCAAAGCCGGTTTTGCCACAAACCCCATTGGGAACTTTAACGGTAAGCGCCTTAACGGCATGTGATCAACCTACCTGAGCCGTTGCATGTAAAAAATCTTTTTCTCATACGGTGGTAACAAAAACATGCAGGAAAACATCCACATACTGCTGATTGAAGGTAAACGCCCCGACCGCAATTCGTTTTTACCGGGGTTGACCAAGAAAAACTTTTCCGTCGAAACCGTCTCCAGCGGCAGCGCGGCATTGCAGCGCATCGGCGAACGCCTCCCGGATTTGATTATTCTGGATGCGGCCTCGATGCGCACCAGCGGTAAGCGGATTTGTACTGCCCTGCGCGAACAGGCTCCCGCCGTGCCGATCATCCTGATTCTGGATGCCACGGCGCCCGCCAACGATTCCCCCGCTGATGTGGTGCTGCGCCTGCCCTTCACCCTGCAAAAACTGCTCAACCGCATGAAACCCTTTCTGCCGCAGGAACAAAAGAACGTGCTGCGCGCCGGGCCAATTTCGCTGGATCTCAAAAAACGCTCGGTGCGCTGCCTCGATCATCAGGCCGTGCTGACCCCCCGCCTGGTGCGCCTGTTGAAAGAATTGATGGATCATGCCGGGCAGGTCATCGAACGCGAGGTGCTCTTCAGCCGGGTGTGGGAAACCCAATACACCGGCGATACCCGCACCCTGGATGTGCACATCTCCTGGCTGAGACAGGCCATCGAGGACGACCCGCGCCACCCGCGCTTCATCAAGACCATTCGCGGCATGGGCTACCGGCTGGATCTGGAAGAAACCCACCCCCTCAACGGCCGCCTGCGCCCGGTGGAATCTCCCCAGCACACCCCCTGACGACCAATCCACACCCCCGCCAAACTGCCAGCCCGCAATCCTTCCCTTGGGGGCTGGTATTTTTTGCTGAACCTGTATAGAATGTTAAAACAATCTGATTTTCCGGCGGAACAAAAATGGCATTAAAATCGTCTTAATGTTGTTTCTTTTCCATCTCAAAAATAACCAAGGAGCGTAACCATGCCTCGTTCACGACTTTTCCCCCTTCTGACGCTGACCGTTCTGCTGGCTTCGGTAGCCAGCGGCTGCGGCATTCTGGGCGGCGGTGAGCCCACCCCTGACCCGCTTGCCTTCCAGGCCACCCTCAACGCGGCCGCCACCGAAGCCGTATCAACCATTCAGGCGCAATTCACCCAGACCGAACAGGCGCGCCCCACCGAACCGTTTGTGCCGATTCCATCGGCAACCCCGCAGCCGACCCAGCCGCCGACCGCCACACCGGAGATCAGCCCAACCCCGCCTCCGCCCACCTGGACGCCTGTGCCGATTTTCACCAACACCTTCACCGCAACGGCAACCTCCAACGCCACCGCCACCCCCACCGCCACCCCCAGCCCGTATTCCTGCGCGGTGGTCAAGGTGGAGCCGAAAGCCGGCAGCAAACTGCCCTACCGGGCTGATTTCGACGCCCGCTTCACGCTGAAGAACAACGGCAGCAAAGACTGGCTGGCCGCCAACGTGGACTTGAAATACGTCAGCGGTGAGAAGATGCAAAAGTACGCCGACGCAGTGGATTTGGGCAAAGATGTCAAACCGGGTGAAGAATACACCTTTGTGGTGGACATGCTCGCCCCCGATAACGCCGGCAGCTACAAAGCCACCTGGAATCTGGTGGACAGCAGCAACGTGTACTGCTCGGTGACCATCGAGATTCAGGTCACCCGCTGACACACCGCCCGACCCTGAAACAGCCACTTTGCGCCGGTCGCAGCCGCAAAGCCTCCCCCGGTTTCCCTTCGACGAAATTGGGGGAGGCGTCGGTGGCGAGAGCCTTAACCAGCCGACTACCGATTCAAAAATCGGACAAATCTTCCCCACAATCGAAATGATTAGAACTTTCTTAAATTTTTCGCCGCGAGGCGAAAAACTATTGACTTTTCTCTCATCAGTTATTAATATAAAAATATAATCACAGGGGAGTAAAGCATTCGAGTGTGGGGGCAGTGAACTGCGGGCGGCTTGTCTGGTCGCCAAACCCAGCACCAAGGGGGGAACGCCTGCAGGGAGCCAGTGGCGAAACCGACCACCAGGAGGGTCGGTTTATTTGTTTTCAGCCCCTCAACTCCCCGCCAGCATCTGTTTGAACCTTGACAGGCAAAAAAAGTCCCTCACCGCGGGGTGCCGCCCGGGTGAGGGGGAACACAGGGACACGGGTCAGCGCCCTCTGTGCCATTTAATTATAGCACATTGGGGGGAAAGGATGCAACGCGCCGGCGGCAGCCCGCTAACTGCCGCCGCCGGCGCGTTGCATCCTTTCCCCCCAATGTG
>NZ_DAOUBL010000098.1:0-9949 GCF_034432615.1 Bellilinea sp.
CGGTATCCAGCACGGCCGGGTTGCCCCCGGCGTCCAGCACATCCTGCCCGCGCTCCACGCTGACAGTTTCATAAACAGCAGCACCGTTTTCCAGCGAGGGCAGTTCTGCCAGGATGACCGGCTGCGGCTGATAGCCCGCCGTGTCCATCGGGCCGTCGTAAATCGCTTCCAGAATATTCCACATGGCGCGGGAGCTGCCGCCCCCATACAGGTAAAGCGAGGCCGGTTCCTGACCGATGCAGATGGTCAGTTCGCGCGGCGGGATGGGGGTTGGAGTGGGCGGGGGTGTTTCGGTCGGCAGGGGTGGGGTCAGGGTGGCGGTCGGCGTGTTCATCGGCCCGCCGCTGCAGGCAGCCAGCAGTGCAGTCAAGAGGATCAGCAAAAGAGGTTTCATCAGGCGCATGGTGAGCATCTCCGTGTGTGAAAACAATAGGATTATAAACGATAATTTTGAGAAAAAACCTTGACATGACCAGTTGGTCATGTTAGCATATGACCAACTGGTCATATTGGTTCGACAAAAGGAAAAGGCAACATGGTCAAAACCACTTTTCTCAATCTGGATGAAGAAAAGCGCCAACGGATTTTAGCAGCAGCGCTGGAAGAATTTTCCGCTCAACCATACGAAAGCGCATCCCTGAACCGGATTGTGGCGCAGGCCGGCATCCCCAAAGGCAGTCTGTACCAGTACTTTGAAGACAAGAAAGACCTCTATTTCTTTCTGATAGATGAGGCGGCCGAAGCAAAACTGGCCTTTCTGCGCCGCTGCGATTTGCCCGAAGGGAGTGATTTTTTTGAAGGTTTCGCCGCGCTCATGCTGTCCGGCGCCGAGTTTGATCTGAACTACCCGCAATACAGCCGTTTGCTTGGGCAGGCCTTCAACAGCCCTTTGGCAGAAGAAATTACGGAACGGTTGAAGGGTAAAAGTTTTGATTATCTGCATGATTTGCTCTTCACTGCCCGGCAGCAGGGCCGCATTCGCAGCGACCTGCCGCTGGACTTGATTGTCTTCACCCTGAATGCGCTGACCACTGAATTCGGTAAATATGCCGCCCAAAAGGCGGGGCTGAAGTGGGACGGTCGGATTTTTGACCCTCAACAGCGTGAAAGACTGCGTTCACTGGATTTAAAGGGCATGATTGACAATCTGATGCGCTTGCTGAAAGAAGGCATGGCTGCAAAATAAACCTGCGCATGGCGCAGACCGAAAAATTTGACAAATGGAAAGGTAAATCATCAAGATGAATTATTTTGAGGCACTGTCAATAGGATTTGGGCTGGTAATGATTCTGACCCGCCCGTTGATTCACCTCTTCCCCCAGCGCTGGGCGGATTTTGAGATGGATCGGGTTTACACCCGTCGGCAGCCCATTTGGGTGTGGCTGGCAGGCGGTTTTGGGCTGGGGCTGGTAGCCTTCACCTGGTACCGGCACTTTACGCACGGCGTGCCGTATTCGATTGTGGTCACACTGATCATCAGTCTGACGCTGGTCAAACTCTCGCAGGTTCTGTTCAACTACCAGCAATTCCGCGCCTTTGCCGAGCGGGTACTCAAGCGTGAACGCACGACCATGAATCTCATCAGCGTTGCAACCGCTCTGCTCGGATTGGTGCTGATGAGCATGGGCATCTGGCTCTATTGAGGAGGAAAGCACATGAATTACTTTTTGATTTTGGGAATCGGGATGGGTACAATTGCACTGCTGAAGCCGGTCTATATGCACCTGATTCCGTGGGACGAAAACCGCTTCATTGCCAAAGCCTACGCCGAAAAACGCCCGGCATGGGTGGCGGTGGTAGCGGCAGTGGGTTTACTTCTGGTAGCGTTGACGTGGTACCTGCATTTTACGGCCGGTGTCCCGCATTCAATCGTCATCTCCCTGCTCTTTTCACTGACCGCCATAAAGGGGTTGACTCTGCTGCTGGATTACCAGCGTTTTCAGCAGTGGGTAGCCGGCATGCTGCGCCGCGACGGCGGGAGGCAGATTGTCTGGGTGGATATCGGGGTCAGCCTGATTGGGCTGGCGATGATTGCCGTGTCGGTGTGGCTGTATGCCTGAGGATCATCACCCGCAGCCGGGCCAATGGGGAAATGAAACGGCTCAGGCTGCGGGTCAATTGTGCAATCCGCCGGAAATAGGGCGATAATTCGGCCGGGTTTTCGACCACTTCAAACCCAAAGCGGGCATAAAAGCCGGTCAGTTCGGCACGGCAGGTCAGGTAGAGCGGCGGCGGGTTTTCCTTCAGCAGATGCCGGATGATGGCGCTGGCTGCGCCCCGTTTTCGCCAGGCGGGCAGCACCACAATGGAAGCCAGCTCCCGCGAGCCGTCGCGGTGCGGCTTGACCTGACCGCAGCCAATCACCCGGCCGTCCTCATCCATCGCCAGCCAGAAACGCCGCCAGTTCAAACCAAACGGGTTGAGCCGCTCGGCGTGAATCAACCGGCGGATGACGGGAGCATCGGCAGCAGTGGCGCGGCGCAGTGTGATCATGGGTGAATGATTGTAATCGGCTGTTGAAGATTATATAATAAAAAATGGAAGCACTTGTCTGATTCACCTGCCGGCGGGGGCTGCGGCAGGATTGTCCATCGTTTGCCGGAAAGGAGGGGAAGGCGATGGACGCTGAGCTGGTTTGCACACTTGCCAGAGACGAGCAGATTGACGAGTTTCTGGAATTGCTGCGTTTGGATGCCGAGAATTACCTGATCCCCACCATGGAAGTGATGGGCTGGTCGTGGGCTGAATTCGCCCGGCGTGTGCGCGGGGTGGGACGGGTGTTCTGTGTCTATCAGGGCGAACAAAAAGTCGGCTGTTACTGGATCGAAGAGCGCGGCCGCATCCTCCACCTGCACGGGATTGTGGTGGCGCGCGCCTTTCAGGGGCAGGGGATCGGTTCGCGCATCATCCGGCGGCTGGCCGAAGAATACCGCGGGCGCATGGATGCCATCGAGTTGGGTGTGCACCAGTCCAACCAGCGCGCCAGGGCGCTCTACGAACGGCTCGGCTTTGAAGCGGTGCGGTTTTTGCCCGAAGTGGGTTTTACCATCATGCAGTTACCCCTCAAAACGGAACGCGCATCAGACCCGCTGCCGGGGACTGCTTAATCCATCTGTGGAGGAAGGCGATGATTAAGAAGCCATTCTTCTTCATTCTGCTGGGAGTTCTCTTGATTGGGCTGCTGAGCGCAGCGGGCTGCGGGGGCGGCGTCATCTCTGCGCCCCCCGCCAACCGGACGGAAACGCCTCTTCCCTCTCCGACGCCGACCCCCACACCGACTCTCCTGCCCGGCCCGGCTGCCACCCCGACAGCGCAAATTTCTCCCACCCAGCCCTGCAGCAATTTGGAGCTGGAACTGGACTATCAGCAGGTGCAGCAAGCCGAAGGTTTTTATGCTCTTTTGACCGCCAGGGGAAGCATTCCTCTCACCGTACAATTCCAGCAATCCCCCCCGCGCGTGGAAGGATTCGGCCAGGCCGAGGTGGGCGGCAACGGACATGCCGAAAATTGTTCTTGGATTTACACCGGTTTGCTTGAATACGATCTGCATGGGGATTTACTGCTCGACCGCCAGCCGCCGATCCTTCGCTTGAGCGGCAAGCGGGGCGCGCGCAACCTTGCCGCGATTGGCACGGAATGTTGGGGCGGTCAGCTTTCACCGGTCATTTCGGATGACATTCCCCTCTTTGAAATCGAGTATCGGGACACGGCAACTTTGAAGTATTCCTACGATATGCCCACCCTTCACGCCGAGGCGGTCTGGACGCTGCACTTTCGGTGTCCGTGACATGGTTTTCTCAAAGCTGCTTTTAGAGAAAGCCTTGAATCTTTTAAGATAAAGAGGTATTCTTTCCGTCCTTCTTCAGGTATAATATAAGACAAATGTTCGATATTCGAGGGCGGAAAGATGCCGGTTAATTACTTGCAAATTCAGGGACAAATTCAAGAAAAGTGCCAGCAGGCCCGCCAGAATCAGGCGGTCTATCGGGAGCGGCTGGAACAGGCCGCCGCCCTGCTCACCCGCTACGCCGCCGACCTCGACTTTTTGCGTCAGCGGGTGGAAGATGCGCAGCGTGCGGATGTTTCGCTGCGCTGTGCCGTGCCGCTGAATGAACGGCTGGATACCGCCGTCAGCCCCCCAAACCTTGCCCAATTACCGCTTTTACTGGCTGCCGACGGTTCACAAATCAACCCCAACCGCCACGATTCGGTCGAGTTTGCGGTCATCAACACCGGCATCTTCCGAATTTTACCGGCTGCCGACCTCACCCCCGGCGAAGAGGCCGAAACCCAGCTGTACCTGCTGGAGGACATCAACAACCCGGCTGCCCCGCTCACCGAGGAGGTGGTGGCGCTGCGCCGCGACCTGAACGAGCGCCGCCTGCTGGCAGACCGTGCCGGCCGCGAAACCACCCGCCCGGTCATCACATTAACCGACGGGCCGCTGGAACTGTACCGCGAACCACGCGAAAATCAACTGTTTCAGCAATTGTTTGGCGAGTACCTGAGTGTGCTGCAAAAAACCAGCCAGCAGGAAGCGGTCAGCGCGGGGTATGTGGATAAACCCGGCAGCGATCTGGTGATACGCCTGCTGGAACTGGCGGCTGATTCGCGCCTGGATGTGAAGGAAACAACCCGCCGGCGACCGTTGGGAGGCGTGCTGGATCGGGTCATTTTTGCCGGGCTGCTTGCACCCGGTCAGCGCAGCGCGGTGTTTGTTATTCAGTCATCCATGGCGGAGCGTTTTGCCGCCTTTGACCCGGCTCTGCAACCCTGTTTCTTTTATCTCAATGTTGGCATTCATCCCGAAAGAGCGTGGATGGCGAGGGTGGAAATCACTCGCGGTGTTGCCGAAAAACCTGCCCTGCTGGAGGCCCTCCATGCGGTTTTATTGCAGCAGTGCCGGCAGATGGGCAGCAAACCCTACCCCTACGCGCTGCACCGCGCTCACGAAATTGCCTTAATCACCCGCCTTGAAAAAGAACAGATTGAAACCATGATTGCCCGTGCCATGCGGGCGATGGGCTTAGAGGTAGGGGATAAAAGCGCCAAGCAGTATCATAAAGACAATCTTTAGGCAGGAGGCAGAAAGATGACGACCACTTCTCCATTACAAATCGGGCGGCTGCTGCGCTCCACCACCAGCGGATGCGTAATCGGCTGCCGCGCCAGCGAGTTGAACCTGCCGGTTTTTGGCGGAATGGTACGCATCCCCCTGGCCGATGGAACACAGATTTACGGCCTGATTCACAACATCCAAATTGATGATGATGGTTTGATCCGCCAGTTAATCACCAGCGACAATGTTCCGCCGGACGTCCTGCTGGACAACCGCAACAACCGCAACGTACCGGTCGAAATCGGTGTGATTTTCATCGGCTACGCTGAGAACGGCAGCATCAGCCACCTGCTGCCGCCGCGCCCGCCGCTCAGCCTGGATGAAATTTTCACCTGCACAGCCCAGGAAGTGATCGCCTTCACCGGAAGCGGGCGGTTCGGCTACCTGCGCCATATTTTGCGCGCCGAAGACCTGCCGCAGGCTGAACTGCTGGCGGCGCATATCCGTCAGGCCGGAATGTTCCACCGTGCCCAGGGCGATCCCGGCTGGGTGCAGTCCATTACCCGCGAACTGGTCACCTTGCTGCGCGATGATTACGACCGCCTGATGAGCGTCTTGAGCGCGGTTGGCGATGTCAACCTGCCTTAACCTTTGTTGGGAGGAAAGATGATGACAATCAACCCTGAAAATCCAACCGAGAAACCAGTGGGCTATGTCGTCGGCGGTAGCCTGAAAGATTCGCTCAGTGTACGCCTGACCGTACCGCCCCAAGAAATCAAGGAAGGCTCGTTTGTGGTCATCGAAAGCGGCGACTGGCGTTTTTACGGCACGGTGACCGACCTGCAGCTGGGCAGTACCAACCCGCGCTTTGCCGATGAGCAGAGCGAAACCCGCCTGCCGCCGCAGGTGGCTGCCCTGCTGCACGGGCAAACCCTCTTCACCAATTTACAGGTGCTGCCGGCGCTGATGCAGGAGGTTGGCCCCGACCCGGCATCGCCCGAATATGATGTATGGCGCGCTCAGCACGCGGATGACAGCGGTCTGCAGCCTCAGCCGGTCAAGACCGTGCCGGCCCATCATGCCCTGGTACGCGGTGCGCGCGCCGAGGATGTGGCCAACATCTTCGGCGAACCCAGCGAGCGCAATTTTGTCATCGGCTTCACCCGCGAACAGAACCTGCCCATTCCGGTTGACCTGGAAAAGTTCGTGCAGCGTTCATCGGGTATTTTTGGGGCAACCGGCACGGGCAAATCCTTCCTCACCCGCCTGCTGCTTTGCGGGCTGATTCAGTACAACAAAGCCTCGGCGCTGGTGTTTGACATGCACAACGAATATGCCTACGACGACATCGCCTCCGACACGCGCGAGATCATTCCGGGGCTGAAAAGCAAATTCGCCGCCCGTGTGCGCGTGGTCGGGCTGGGCAATGAGGCTTCCATTCGCGGTCAATCGCCGGATTTCAGCCTGACGCTGGCGGAAAGCGACATTCTGCCGGAAGATATCGAAATGCTGACCCGCGAGCTCAACCTGCGCGAAACCACCCCCGCCACGCTGGAGGCCTTGTGGCACAGTTTCGGCCGAAGCTGGTTCAGCGAGTTCAAGAAAATGCGCAACGGCGCAATGACGGAAGACCCGGATACCGGCAAAAAAGTTCCGGCAGCCGACAGCGTCGCCTTTTGGGCAAATCAGGCCGGGGTGAACGTCATGGCTGCCGAAGGTCTGCACCAGAAACTGACCCGGGTTTTTAACAAGCCCTACATCCTCCCCAACCCACCGCAGGACAGCCTGGCGGAAATCATCAACCTGTTGGCGAACGGCAAGCATGTCATCCTCTCCTTTGGCGACCATGAAACCGATCTGGATTACCTGCTGGTGACCAATCTGATCACCCGCCGCATCCGCGATGAATGGGAAAAGCGCACCAATGCCTACCGCTCTCACCCCCAAAAGAACCCCGAACCGCGTCCGCTGGTGGTGGTGATCGAAGAAGCCCACAAACTGCTCAACCGTGAAATGGCCGCCCAGACCGCCTTTGCCACCATTGCGCGGGAAATGCGCAAGTACTACGTCACCCTGCTGATTGTGGACCAGCGCCCCTCGCAGATTTATGACGAGGTCATGTCGCAGCTCGGCACGCGGGTTAGCGCCTGGCTGGGCGATGAAGCCGATATTGCCGCCGTGCTTTCCGGGCTGGCCGGGCGGGATGCGCTGCGCGGCATGCTGGCGCGCCTGCAGCCCAAAGAAGAAGCCCTGCTGCTGGGCTGGGGGGTGAGCATGCCGATTCTGGTGCGTTCGCGCCGTTACGATAACCGCCTGTTCGAGGAAATCCGCGGCGGGCAGCCGCAAGCGCGCGGCGCCGAAGACGCCATCCGCGAATTGTTTGGGGAGTGACACTCAACCACCCCCATTGTCCATTATCTGATGACTTACTCAAAGTACTTTAAAAAATCCTGAATTTTTGTTCCTAAACAAGTTTGGGGTCAATACAAAACCCGGATTGTGACAAAACGATCCCCACTTCCACCTCCCCCAATATCGCAAAAGCGATATTAGGGGAGGCGCAGGAGGGGGCCTTGGCTTTAGAAGTGGATGATCCCGAACGGGCGTTGATCAGCGTTTGCAGGCGGCGGTTTGATTGTCTTCGACTTTGAGAAAGCCGCACCCATTTTCCGATCTTTGCGTTGGGGCAGGAGTATTCTATGGTCAATGGTGAGAAAGTAAAACGCCGCGCCGTGCCGGTTTTTTACCTTCTGGCTTTTGGTTTCTCATGGCTGGAAGTGGTTTTCAATCCACCGTTGCAGGGTCAGGCAGGTTTGCGCCATGCGTTGGGCGTCCAGCAGGGACAGGTCATCCCGTAAAGTGTGGTAAGCGCGCCAGAAGGCGGGAGTGCCGCTGCTTTCAATGCCGGTGGCGCGGAAGCCGGCGCGCACAAACGGCGCAAAATCACCGCTGCGGCGGCGCGCTAGATAGGGGCTGGCATGCAGGTCGGCAGCCTGCAGCTGGCTGTTCAGGGTTGAGTCGGTCAGCAGCGGCTTCAGGCCCAGCTCGGCATGGTAAATCCGCAGGTTTTCCCCGCTGCCAACCATGTCCACGCTCAATACGCTGAGCGTTTTGGCAAGGCGTTTGAGCTGCAAAGCAGCCTGACGCGCACCGAACAGCCCGGCTTCCTCGGCGCCGGTGAAGAGGAAACCCACCCGCGGGTGAAGGTGCGGCTTGTCCGCCAGCCATCTGGCCGTTTCCAGCAGCACCGCCACGCCGGAAGCGTTATCGTTAGCGCCGCGCGTAAACGCGCCATCACTGCCGCGCTGGTCGTAATAATCCAGCCCGATGTAGGCCAGCCCGACCACGCTGATTAAGACGCGCAGCACACTCAGCAAAATGGGCGGAAGCGGCATCTGCAACACTGCCAGCGCGCCAAAGAAAGCGGTCATCCAGCCGGCGCGGCTGAGGACAGCATACCACTGACGGCGCAAGGCGTACAAAGGCCCTTCCACATACGGCAGGGCGCGGGCAGTATCCACGTGGGCAACCAGCAGCAGGCGGAGTTCTTCGGCCTTGCTGCCAGCGGGCAGACCCAACAGGTTTTGACTGCGGGCTGTGCACGGCAGGCGGTACTGCAGCCAAAGCCGAAAGTACGGCAGCAGCCCAACCCACAACGGGGCAGCCACCGCCAGCCAGGCGAACCCCGGCAGCAGCCAGACCGCCGCAATCAGCCAGATTGCCCCCAGGCTGTAATAGGGAAAAAAGGCCGGCAGGGGTGCAAAGGTAAATTCCTGCCATTCACAGCGGTAGCCCAAGCCGCCAAGTTGTTCGGCCAGCCATTGCTGGGTTTGCCGTTCTGCCGGGCTGCCGGCCGGACGCGCGCCGATTTTTTCGGTAAGATGCACGGCACTTTGGCGCAAGGCGGTCAGCAGCGAGGAGTTTTCAGGCATGTCGGCAGGCGGTCAGCACAAAGCGGTCGAGCGAATAGCGGAACAACAGGGGGTCGTGGCGGAAGGCGGCCCGGATGGGGATGCCTTCGGCTTCCAGCAAGGCGCGTTGGGCGTGGTGTTCGGCTTTGCCCTGGTTGACGATGATCAGCGCTCCGCCGGGCTGCAGGCTTTGCCAGGCGGCTCGTAGCAATGCCCTCGGCTGGAACAAATTGGCGGGCAGCCCCCATTTCAGGTGGTCTTCGGGAAAGACAAACGGAAACAGCATGAAAATCAGGTGAAAAGCGGCGGGTTGGGTGCTGAAGCCGCGCGGGATGTAAGTCACCCCCGTCAGTCCGCGGATATGTCCGAGGGCGTGATCGTAACGCGAGTGCAGGTCGGCATATACCCGGTAAGCGTCAATTTCATAGCCCTGCAGGTCAATCTGACGGGGGCGGGGTGTTTGCCACCAGCGCAGCACAGCCGCCAGCGCCTGCACATAAAACCAGTGGGAGGGGCCAACATCCGCAGCGCGGACGGTTTCGGGCAGGCTGATCGGAGTGGCTTCCAGCGCGCTTTCCAGCAGGTGGAGGTAAAACAGGTTTTCGCGGTAGTTGATGGGGGTGGTCTGGGCGGCAAAATCTTCCAGGTGGTAGGTTCGAATCAGCCGATCGGCCAGCGCCATGGCGCTCGGGCGGTCTTCGGCCGGCAGGGCGGCGAAGGGGTCACCCCTGAGCCGCGGAGCGATGCGGAAACCCGCCCGCTGCCAGCGGACCAACTGACGCAAGGGATAATCCAGCCGGTTGCGCGCATCCCGCAGCAGGTTGAGCAAAGAATTAAGCAGCCTAGTCATCCTAAAATAACGTGAGTTCGGGATAAGATCAAAACCTGGCAAGCAATGCCAATGACCCCCACCTGCACCTCCCCCAAAATCGCCCCTGCGATTTTGGGGGAGGCGGGAGGGGGGACGAAAATTCGAAAG
>NZ_DAOUBL010000099.1:0-7930 GCF_034432615.1 Bellilinea sp.
TTCCGTAAGATTTGGTTAAATTTTGAACACTGAGCATTTCAGCAACCTGTCAAGTGAATACAAAAATCCGAAGGCAGAAGCCTTCGGACGAAACCGCAACACTGCGCGCGCCGGGCGCTGCCACAAACAATTCTGCTTTTACAGGTTGCTGCTGATCATCTCACCTTCCTTGCTCAAATACCTGCCGGTAGTATACCACAATCCGCGTTTTTGGATTTATTTTTCGACAATTTCATACGAGTAGGTAATTTCTGCAACTCCCCGCACGGTATTGGAAACCGAGCAGTATTTCTCTTCCGAAAGGTGAATAGCCTGTTCAACGGCCTGCTGGGTCAAACCCTCGCCGCCCAGGCGGTACAACAGGTGAATCTTGCGAAAAGTCCACGGCGGATCGCTGTCCTGCACCGCCTCGGCTTTAATTTCCAGAAAAGTCAGTTCAATCCGCTTTTTTTGCAGAATGTTGACCACATCCACGGCGGTGCAGGCCGAAAGCGCCACCAGCAGCATTTCAGACGGTTTCATGCCGACTCCTTCATCCGGCGTGGAAAGCACGACCGAGTGATGGGTCGAATCAATGCCGATAAACCGCTGTCCGCCAATCCACTGTACCAATGCAGATGCCATGCAAAAACTCCTCGAACTGTTAGATTTTACTTTTCAAACAAAGCCGCCCAGCCTTCGCGGATGCGGCGGAAACTATCCTCCAATGCCTCCGGCAGGACGCGTGTACCCGCCAGTGTGGACATGAAATTGGTATCACCTGCCCAGCGCGGGACAATGTGAAAGTGAAAGTGCTCGGCAATCCCTGCCCCGGCTACGCTGCCGATATTCGCCCCCACGTTGAACCCTTCCGGTTTATACACGGTTTGAAGCACCAGCAGCCCGCGGTTGAGCATTTCGATAATCTCTGCTCGCGTATCTTCGTCCAGATCCGGCAGACTGGGCTGGTGGTCATACGGCACGACCATGATGTGCCCGCTGGTATAGGGAAACCGATTGAGAATAACAAAAGCGCGCTCACCGCGCGCAATGATCAGGTTTTCATGACCGTCTTCCTGCTGTGGAGCGGCGCAGAAAACACACTGGTTGCTTTTTTCATTGCCCTGAATGTATTTCATTCGCCACGGTGACCAGAGGTGATCCATGCGCCGATTGTATCACAGCCCGCGGGTAGATTTCCAGTTATTTTTCAATTTTCATCATTTTGAATGACATTCTTTTTAGGCAGCTTGATCAGCAAAGCCGGGTTGTACAGGGCAGCCTGCAGATCACTCAAGAAGCCGCGCAATCGTCCGGCCAGCAGGGCAGACTGCTCCATCGGCAGCAGGTGACCCGCAGCCGGAACAATTTCCAGCCGGGAGAACGGCATGTGTTCCGCCAGAAAGCGAGAGCGCGACGGCGGGGTCAAGCGGTCGAGGCTGCCGCAGGCAATATAAGCTGGCGCCTGAATCTGACTGACGCGCTGGCGTAGATCAAACTGTGCGCAGGCAAGCCAGTCGCCATACAGTACACTGCTGCGCACTTTTTGCAGGCTGCTCATGGTTCGGGCAGCCAGTTCAGGGTTGGTGGTACTCATCAACAAACGCTCCCGGATCAGGCGAATGCCGAGCGGCGCTGAGGAAGGATTGCTCAGATAATCCACCAGTTCAGGCGGAACATCGAAACTGGCGGCTGCTGAAAACAGCCCCAAACCGGCCACATGCTGAGGAAATTCCAGCGCCAGATGCATGGCAACGGCTGCCCCCAACGAATGACCGACAAATACCGCCTGATAGCGGTTGGACGCCGCCAGAAATTCCAGCAGCGCGTCGGCATATTCGCCAACCGATTGACACCCCGGCAGCGTGGAACGCCCATGTCCCGGCAGATCAACCGCATAAACGGTGTAACCAATCAGCCGGCGAAATTCGGCCGGCCAGTCCAAATGGCTGCCGCCCGCCCTGTGAATCAGGATGACGGCTTTTTGATCACTTTTGCCCCCCTCATACAGCGAATAGGCAATTCCGGCTGTCAAGGGCATTTGAGTTTTCCTGTGCAGAGTTAATTGGGTTGAGGAACTTTCGCCAGTCCGCGCTGCAAACGGTCAACCGCGGCTTCATCCAGGGGTATGACCACCTGAACACGCGTTCCCTTGCCGGGTGCAGATTGGACACGCAGAACGGCGTTGATCATATCCGCCCGCTCGCGCAGGTTAATCATACCCAAACTTCCCCGTTTTTCATAGGAATTGAAGACCCCATTTAAATCAAATCCTTTGCCGTTGTCGGCAATTTCCAGAAAGATCATCTGCGCATCTTCCGGCAGCCGCTTGAGCCGCACGCGAATCAGGCTGGCCTGGGCATGTTTGCGGGCATTGGTGACGGCTTCTTCCACCAGATAAAACACCACCCCCTGCCGGTTGAGATCCAGCGCTTCCACAGCCTGCGGCTCAATTTCCAACGCCACATTTTGCTGAAAGACTTCTTTCATTTTATCCGCCATTTGCTGAAGCGCAGCGGTCAGCCCTTCGCTTTCCAGTGCCAGCGGCCGCAGGGTAAACAGCATGTGACGCAGTTCCTGGGTAGCGCGCCGGGCAAGGTCTTCAATGCGTTTCAATTCTCCCGGCAGTTCATCCGCCTGAGAATGGAGCATTTTCGCCGCAATTTGAGCGCGCATCACAATCCCCGAAACCAGTTGTGTGGGGCCGTCGTGCAGGTCGCGCGCCAGTTTTTTGCGCGTTTCTTCCTGTGCGCTCAAAATTCGATTCTTTTCCTTTTCCACTTCCTCAAACAGGCGGGCATTCTGAATGGCCACCACCACCTGATGGCTGATCATTTCCAGCAGGTCGCAGCGTTCGCTGGTAAAAAATTTCGACTCCGGATGGGCAAACAGCATCACCCCAAAAATCTGCATGCCGCGCAGCAACGGCAGTACCAGCGCCGCCTGACAGGTGCGCAGCGCCAAAAGGTGTTTTAATTCTGCATCGGCAGACGGATCAGGGATCAATTGCGGCTGTCCGCTTTTGAGCGCCTGCGCCAGCCCGCCCTCTTCGGCACGGAATGTTACCCGCCGGTCAGCCGGTGAAAGCCCGCGCGCTTCGGCAATCACCATCTGGTCGTCCTCGAACAAGAGAACCGCGCTGATTAAACGGCTGGTTTCACTCTCCTCACCCAGCGCGCTCTGGCTGAGGTTGAGCGCGCTATCCAGCACCACCTGATAATTGAGTGTAGCGCTCAGCGTTTCGACCATTGAGTAGAAAATTTCCAGCCGTTTACGTTCTTTGACCTGCGCCCTGCGTTCGGTTTCCTCGCGCAGTGCCAGCAGACTGCGGTAACGAAGGCGCAGCAGGCGCATCACCCGCCGGCTGAGCAGCCCCAGCACCAGCATGGTCGTCCCATGAATCCCCAACAGCATCATCCCCGGCAGGGCATACGCCGAAAGGCTGCCTGCGCCAATCATCCTCACCGCGATGGCAGCTTCCAGCGCGGTGACCAGCACAGCGCTGATGAACGCACCGCGCCACTCATAGTACAGCGCTCCGCTGAGGATGGCCAGCACCCCCGCCCAGGAAAGAGCTCCTCCCAGCCCGCCGCTGGTGTAGAAAAAGGCCGCGCTGATGAGCACATCCAGCACCACGCCGATCAGCCGGTGAGCCGGCAGGCGGGTGTTGGCAACCGCCAGAATGGATAAAATCAAATTCAGGCCGGCGGCTGCGGCAACCACCCCCAAAAATGCAACCGAGGGCATGCCGGCCAGCGCCTGTACGGTAATGAAAACCACCAGCACCAACCAGCGCAGCGCCAGTACCAGCAAATCGGGCAGGTAGGGAAATTCTGCTCTGCGCATACCCTTAAATCATAACCGATTTGTAACCAAAAATAGACTAATAAAATTGCAAGGTGAACGGCTGCTATTCCCAAAGATTTCTCAAAAGATCAAAAGGTTGCAACCTCAGCCTGTCAGCGCAATACGAAGACCTCCACCCGTGCGCTCTAAACCCCCTGTCCGTTTGCCCATAGCTTTCCCAAAGTCACGAATGAACAAACCACAGGCTATCAACGTCAATAAAGAACAACCCATCCGCTCACCCCAACCCCCCGAAGCCCCCCTTCCCCGCAACGCCTCATGTCCGCTTACCGCGTTTCTCTTTGGGGAAGGGGGGCAATGATTGCGACCCACGCTGCGCTGGGGTTAATGTCAACGGTGTTTCTCTTTGGGGAAGGGGGCATTTTCTTTTGGGTTGCTTGGGCACATTCCGAGTCATCAGAACCAAAATCCCTTTTCAAGAGCGAAAAAAGATCCCCCATTTTGCTCAGCCCATTGGCGGAAAGAATAATGCGTGAAATGGAAAGAAAACGACAGGCTTGTCAGGGAACTTTGAGAAAGCCATCTCCGTTTCCCCACAAGGCTGGCCTGCCCGATCCACTCACCTTTCTTTTGGCAAAGAAAATCTTCGATTGGGCTGCGGAGGTAGCAAGCACCCCAGCAGCCCAGCAATTTATTTCCGTAGTAGGCGGAAAACGAGAATTGGAGCGAATCTCCCCCGCCGCCCGGGCCGGTTTATTTGGTGACCACCGGCAGGTAAAGCAGCGCCAGAGCATTTTGCACCGCGCCGCGCGTGCAGGAGGAGGCAGGACGCACTGTACCCAGTTGATCCTCCGCAGGGCAGCTGCTGCCGGGGCTGGTTACCGCCGGACTGCCCGGTTTCGGCGGATGGTGGGGCAGCGTCTTGCCATAGAAACCAAGAGGATTGAGCAGCGGATTGGTATTCTTTAAGTCGCTGGTCTGAGTCAGATTGCAGGAGTCGTCGCTGCTGAGATTATAGCCGTTGGAAATGAATCCTTGGTTACCACAGTTTTTATTTCCGTTTTCAAAAAGAATTGTGCCAATCAGTTGAACTTGACCGGGAGGAGTAGAAGGGTATACGTGAATACCGGGCCAAGTAGAATCGGTGTTATTGCTGGCAATCGTGGAATACTTGATCGTAACCGTTGCGCCACCATCTACATAAATTACATACAATTTTGATGGGAATGTATCCCCAACACCAATATTGCCGCTGACGGTCGTGTTTTCAATCGATGCCGCTTCACCCGCGATGCCGATAGCGCTGCCGGCGACTGCCTGGTTTCCCGTAAAAACGCTGCGCTGGATTTCGGCGGCATTGACAAAAACGCCGCCGCCTCGGTCAGCGCTATTGTTCTGTATCAGGCTGTCAAGGATTTTTACCGTAGCCGGATTTGATACCGACAAACCACCACCCGTCCCATCAGGCCTTTCAACAAGATTGTTTTGCAGTCTGACTTCCTTCAAGGTCACAATAACTTTATCTGCACCGAGGTGTGAACCAGGGATGTTTATACCGCCTCCATTTTCGGTACTGGGCGGCCTGCCGTTTTGAATGGTCATTTTCTCAAAAGTAACTTCCGTGTTTGGGGCAGTGTGGAAGATTTCGAAGATGCGATCACCCCAGCCGGCGCCGCCCTGAACTATCGTCGTATCACGGCCGGCGCCAACTAGTTTCATCTTCCCAGACAAGTCCAGGTCGCCAGTGAGGCTGAGGTGTTCACTTGCACCCGCTATAGTCAGCGTATAAACGCCTTCCGCCAGATGAATGATATCCATATCGCTACTGCTGCCGGCCGGGCAGGCATCCACGACAGAATTTGTGATGGAAGCCCTCACCGCCTCGCGCAGCGAGCAGTCGCCGTCGTTGTTCAGCTCGTCAGTGGTGGTGTTTACAGCGATGGTAACATCCGCCATCACAGGTTTTGGAGAAGGCTGCAGGATGGTGAGGCCCATTAGGATGAGATTACAAAACAACCTCAAGAACCGCAGAAGGTTTATCATGTCAATTCCTCCAATTTTTATGTAAATTGGATAATATCGTGATTGGAGTTGAATTTCAACAATATGGGTCCGCATTCATATAATTTTCTAAAAATTTAGATTGGGGTTAAAATAAACTGGATGACCCCCGCTTTCTGGCTGATTCTTCTTTCCATGTTCTTCTACGGCGCGCTGCACTCGCTGCTCGCCTCTCGGCGGGTCAAGCGCTGGGCTGAAGCGCGCTTCGGGGTTCAAATCCGCCGTTATTACCGCCTGTTTTTTTCCATCCTCGGCGCAGTCACCTTTTTGCCGCCGCTGGCGCTCACCGCGCTGCTGCCCGACCGGGTGATCTACACCATTCCCTTCCCCTGGTTTCTGCTGACCGGTCTGCTGCAAATTGCCGGAGCAGTCGGCCTTTTGTACGGCGTTGCGCAAACCGGGGCGATGCGCTTCATCGGTCTGGATACCGTCATGGATCAGGCGGCGCTGGACCGCCCGCCGCACTTTGTCACCGGCGGTCTGTACCGCTGGGTGCGTCATCCGTTGTACACCTGTTCTCTGCTCTTCCTCTGGCTGATGCCGGTGATGAGCTGGAATCTGCTGGCGCTCAATATCGGGGTAACCTTATATTTCATTATTGGTTCGCGTTTTGAAGAGGATAAACTGCTGGACGAATTCGGCAAAGCCTATGCCGAATACCGCCGCCGCACACCGGCGTTTTTGCCGCGTTTGTTCCGCCCGCCGGAGTAAGCCGCCGTGCCGCCGCTGCTCTGGCTCTCGGCTGCCTTTCTGGCAGGGGTTGGGCTGAGCGCAGCCCTGCACCTGCCGCCGCTTTTCTGGCTGGCAGGCGCGGGCACAGCCGTACTGCTGGCGCTGCTGGAGGACAGGATAAGCCGCCGCTGGCGCGGCTGGGCAGCTCTGCGCCGCTTTCTGCCGCTGCCGGTGGGTGTGATTCTGGCTGCCCTGCTGCTGGGAGCCTGGCGCTGGCAGGCAGCCCAGCCCCTCTTTACGCCCCGCCACCTCGCTTTTTACAACGATACCGGCAAAGCCGAACTGCTCGGCTGGATTTCCACCGACCCCGACCGCCGCGAAAATGCCACTCTGCTGACCATGCAGGTCAATGATATCCGCCTGGCCGGTACGAATCACACCCAGCCGGTGCAGGGGGCTGCCCTGCTGCGCCTGCCGCCGGGCGGTGAGTGGCACTACGGTCAGCGCGTGCGGGTGTGGGGCAGCCCGCAAACCCCGCCCGAAGACGAAACTTTTTCCTACCGTGCCTATCTGGCTCGGCGCGGAATTTACACCTACCTGATGTATCCAGCCGCCACGC
The DNA here is from genome assembly GCF_034432615.1 of Bellilinea sp. GTDB lineage: Bacteria > Chloroflexota > Anaerolineae > Anaerolineales > Anaerolineaceae > Bellilinea. The sequence continues at coordinate 7,139 of NZ_DAOUBL010000099.1, forward strand.
CGCAAAGCGGGCAGGCCGGCAGTTCGCTGCTGAAAGCGGTCTACAGCCTGCGAAGTTTAGCCTACCAGACTCTCAACCGCCTCTACCCCCAACCCGAAGCGGCCTTACTGAGCGGCATCCTGCTCGGCCTGGAGCGCGACCTGCCCGCCGGTCTGGCGCGCGCCTTTCAGGACACCGGCACAGCACACATCATCGCCATCTCCGGCTTCAACATGAGCGTGCTGAGCGGCCTGTTTCTGGCATTGTTCGGCCGGCTGCTGCCGCGCGGGTGGGCGGCCGTGTGTGCCGCCCTGGCAGTCACCTTTTATACCCTGCTGGTCGGCGCCAACCCGGCCGTGGTGCGCGCCGCGCTGATGAGCAGTCTGGCACTTTTCGGGCGGCTGATCGGCCGTTCTTCGGCCGGCCTGACTCCGCTGGCATTCAGCGCGGCGCTGATGACCGCCTTCAACCCCTGGCTGCCGTGGGATGCCTCCTTTCAACTTTCCTTCACTGCCACGCTGGGGCTGATTTTGTATGCCGAGCCGCTGCAGCGCGGTTTTGAAGGCTGGACAGCCGCCCGCTTTTCCCCTCGTCTGGCACGACAGATTGCCTGGCCGGTTTCGGAGTATTTTCTGTTCACCCTTGCTGCGCAGGTAACCACCCTGCCGGTGGTACTGGCGCAATTCGGGCGCCTGTCGCTTTCGGCGCTGGCCGCCAACCCGCTCATCCTGCCGGTGCAGCCGCTGGTCATGCAGTTGAGCGGGCTGGCGCTGATTGCCGGCATGCTCTGGCTGCCGGCCGGTCAGCTGCTCG
>NZ_DAOUBL010000100.1:0-1574 GCF_034432615.1 Bellilinea sp.
GGTGGGAGGGGGTGTATTTTGCTGCTTACCGCGGTTTGTGCTTATCCCGAACCCACGTTAAAATAATCCTCACGCCCGCCAGAAGCCGCGCCGGATGGGGCGTACATCCTCGGCGGTGACGAATGCCTCGCGGTCGGCTTCCAGGATCAGCGTTTCCACCTCGTCCACCTTGCGACGAACCACATCCACATGCAGCAGCGTTACCGTGCCGGTCATGCCGCGCCCGGAAACCTCGGTAACAGCATAGCCGTTCTTGCGTAAAATTTCCGCAACGGCTGCGCCGCGGGAAGGGCTGACAATCGTCAGGTGAATGTGCCCGATTGCCAGCCGTTCCTCAATAAGCATGCCCACCACGTTGCCGGTGGCAAAACCGGCGGCGTAGCCAATCACGCTCAGCGGGTTCTTCAGGTTGGAAAGCACGGTGCTGATGGCAATCACAAAAATCAGGGATTGCATGAAGCCCAGCATCCAGGCCAGTTTTTTGCGTCCGCGCACCACAAACAAAACGCGGATGGTATCCAGGGTCATATCACAAACCCGCAGGGCAAAAATGCCCAGCATGATTAAAAAAGCCTGACCGCTGAAATCAAATTGCATGGCGTCCCCCCTTTTTTTCTAGGCAGTTTCTTCTTCGGCTACTTCCATGCAGGCCAGATACATTTCGCTGAGGTACTCTTTCACCATCCGGCGGGTGCTGAACTGCGGTGCGAGCGTGCGGATGGCCTCTTTGATGCGCGCAATCCAGCCGGTGGGGATGTTATCCACCGAACGGTTGGTGTAATACAGCGGGATGATCTCTTTCTCCAGCCGCTCGTAAATGCTGCGGGCGTCCATTTCGTCCTGCTGATTGGGGTCAACCGGGTCGGCATCTTCACCAATTGACCAGCCGTTCAGCCCGTTGTAACCTTCCCGCCACCAGCCATCCATGACCGAGAGGTTCAACACGCCGTTGAGAGCGGCTTTCATGCCGGAAGTACCGGAGGCTTCGTTGGGGCGGCGCGGGTTGTTCAGCCAGACATCCACACCCTGCACCAGATAGCGGGCCATGTTCATGTCGTAGTCTTCCAGAAAGACCAGCCGCCCGCCCATGCGCGAATCCTTGACGGCACGGTAAACCTGCTGGATGAGCAGTTTGCCGGGTTCATCAGCAGGGTGGGCTTTACCGGCAAAGATGATCTGCACCGGCATATCCGGGTTGGTCACCAGCCGCATCAGGCGGTCGTAATCGCGCAGAATCAGACCGCCGCGCTTGTAGGTGGCAAAACGGCGGGCAAAGCCAATTGTCAGGGAGTACGGTTCCAAAAACACACCGCTGGCCAGCGCCTGAGCGGGATGATACTGCCCGCTCTGCCAGCGCTGACGGGCGCGGTCGTTGATGTACAGAATCAATTTGCGTTTGAGGTGCTGCCGCACCGCCCACAACTCGCCATCGGGGATGTTTTCCACCTGAGACCACAACTGCGGATCGTCAATCCGTTTCATCCAGTCTGCACCCAGGTAGCGGTCGAACAGCAGGCGCAGGCGGCGCGCCAGCCAGGTAGCGGTGTGAACGCCATTGGTAATGTGGCGGATGG
>NZ_DAOUBL010000101.1:0-10983 GCF_034432615.1 Bellilinea sp.
GGTCTTTGGGTAGCACCCCGCTAAAGCGTGGCGGCAACAGGGCAGCGATGCGACACATTACCTCGTCCGTCTGGCGGCGCAGGTCTTCTTCGCGGTTTTCGCGAGAAAAAGGCGGCAGCCGGAAGGGTTTGCCGAAGCGCGCCACAATCTCCCCGCGCCGCAATTTGAGCAGGGATTTGAGTGCGGTGTGTGTGCCGGTGATGCCGACCGGGACAATCGGAACGCGCGCACGGTGTGCCAGCAGCACCGTGCCGGGTTTGCCCTCCAGCAGGGTTGCCGTGTTGCTGCGGGTGCCTTCCGGGGCAATGCCCAGCGCGCGGCCGGCCTGCAGGGCGGCAAGCGCCTGCCCAAAGGCGGTGAAGTCGGCTTTGCTGCGGTCAATCCAGATGCCTCCCGCCGTTACCGCAAACCAGCGGAAGAAGGGGTATTTGAGGTATTTATCCGCTACCAGTGCGGTGATGTCGGGGCGCACCGGGTTGACAAACAGCACGGGGATATCCAGCCGGCTGATGTGATTGGTGGCAACGATGACTCCGCCGCTGGGCGGCAGATTTTCAGCGCCGATGAAGGTGGTGCGGGTCAGGTGGCGGATGAGGAAAGCCACCACCCGCTGCAAGCGCCGGCGCGGCAGGGGTTGTTCGGCAGCCTGGGCCGGGGAATGCGGGGAGGCGTTGGCGTTCATGTAAATAATTGTATCACCGGCGGGTGGAGTTTTGCAAACACTGCCCCGCCGCTTTTAGGGGAAATGCGTTTTTATGCCCGTGGAAAGAATATTGCAAAAGTTGCGATTTTAAGCCCAATCGCACCTTCAGCGCAGGCGGAAGACCGAAAGCACTCTGGCGTTCCCCAGCCGCAGGGTGAAAATCTCATCGTTATAGGGATAATCCTGCGGATGCCAGCGGTAATTGGTGATGAAGTAGTCGGCTTCTTCGATGTTTTGCATGAAATTCAGCCGTCCGGCCTGATCGGGCGGCAGAATTGCGGCGTTGGCCTCGCCGGGAAAATTGGCAGCATAAATGTTGATGAGCGGACGCTGGTCATGCTCCAAAATTGCTTCCAGCCCGCGCCGGTAGGTCAGTCCCCAGTAGTCCATGTCGAAACGCATTTTGACCGTCTGCATATCCGGCCCGGCCAGACGGTTGAAGTACAGGTTCTGATAGGGGTGGTGCGCCGCCATCCAAAGCGCTGCCGGAGCGAAAATGACGGCTGCCAGGATAACCGTCAGCGGCAGGTTGAGCGTGTTGTTGCCAATCCGCCGCCGGATTGTGCCGGAAAACCAATCCCAGCCGGCGGTGGCAAAAATCAACAAGGCCGGGTAAATGAAAAACATTTGCCGCCAGGCATCATACATCGGCGCTCCGCGCACAGCCACCGCTCCCAGCGGTAATCCCAGCCAGAGGGCTGCCAACATCAAAGGCGTGCTTTCCACCGCCAAAAGGCTCTTCGGACTGTGCAGCCACTGCCAGATTGCCCTGCCAATGCCCGTCAGAATCAGCAAAAGGCAGGGGATGGGGGTGGTGATGCCGATCCAGACCGGCAGGTAATGCCAGGGCAGCGCCTGCGGCGAAAGAAAATGCCCCATGTAAAGGACGGAGGCAAAATGCGGAAAATTGGCCATGATCTCGAACGCCTGCGGGATTTCGGTGAGCGGCTCGCGCCAGAAAACCGGGTAAAACAGGAAGGTCAGCCCTGCAAAAATCAGCAGATAGACCAAACCATGCCCGGCTGCCCGGCGCAGCGGCAGCCGCCCGGCCAGCACATCCCGCCCCATCATCAGCGCGGTGAGAGCGACGAGGAATACCCCCGGCAGACGAATGCCGGTGGTGACCGCCGAAAACAGCCCCGCCAGCAGAACGCGTTGGAAAGATGGATTTTTCAGGTAGTACTGCAAAGCCGCCGCTGCCCAGATAACCGCCACCATGAACGGAATATCCTTGCTGTTATAAAAGGCATCGGCAAAGATGCGCGGACTGAACACCAGCAAACCCGCACCGAACAATGCCAGCCAGCGGCGGGGAAAGACCCTCTCCAGCAGCAGATAAAAGCCGATGACCCCTGCCCAAAAAGCAAGAAAGGTCAAACGGTGGCGGCTGATGAACATTGAGCGTGGAGAGGTTTGATCCATGAACCGCACCAGAAACATCTCGAACAACGGCCCGTAATGACGATCTTTCAATTCCAGTAAAGCCGGGTCGGCGTGAACCACATAACGGTAATTCTTGATGCCAATGTCCACTTGAATTGGCTCATCCCATGAAATGCCGTAATCTGCCGCAAGGTGCAAGCCGGCCGCTAAAAAGACGGCCATCAAAAGCCCAAAGACGAGCCGCGGCGGGGTTAGCAGACGCTGTAGGCGATTCATTTCCCTTACCGTCCAAAAATCAGGTGAAACCAGCCGCTGAGCCGGTTGAACAGGATTGGATTGTGTTCTTCAAACAATTGCTCACCGGCAGCAAACCCACCCAGCAAGCCAACCGCCAGCCCGTAGCAGGCCAGCGCCACCATCACGGCGGTCAACAACGGGCGCAGCCAGCGGCGGGAGCGCAGTTCGGCTTGCAGCCAGAGCAGGGTCAGCCAGGCAGAAAGCGAAAGCAGCGGCACGATTTCGATTTGAAAACGCATGGATGGAAAAAAGTACAGCAAAAGGATGAAGGTTTGTGCCAGTCCGCTGCCCAGCAACGCCAGCAGCAGCCAGCCTTCAAGCGGAAGTGACCCGCCTTTAGCGGCGGCGGTTAAGCCGCTGCGGCTCAGGCACGGACGCAGCCAGCGCCACAGCAGCACTATACCGCCCGGCAGGATGACCAGCAGCGGGAAGACGCTCAGCCAGCCGGCCTGCGATTCGTGGGCAATATAATGCTCCGGCAGACGGATGAAAGAAGGCCAGCGGGTTTCGGGAATGAAAGGCACAAAAACGAACGGAAATTCGGCCTGCCAGATGGGTGGGCGCAGCAGATAATGGTACAGGTTGGGAAGCAGGTAACGGGTCGAAAACACCCACGAGCGTTGCGGAGGATAACCGGGAATGCCCAGCTGGTAACTCAACCCGCTTTCCAGGGGGTTGCCGAATCGGGCAGTGTTGTAGGCCATCAGCAAGCCGATGCTGAAGAGGATCGGCAGGGCAAAGGCAGCGCTGGCGGTGAGAAAGGAACTCATCCGCCCGCCAAACCGCACGCGGTTCAGCCAGAGCACCAGCACTACCAGCCAGAATGCCGAAACCAGCAGCGTCATCCGGCTGCCGATTGCCAGCCCCAAAGCCGCTCCGGCAGCCAGATACCATCCCACCGCAGGCTTGGGTTTGATGACGGCTTCCAGCAGGGCAGCAACCCCGACCAGCAGAAAAAACTGCCCGCCCAGAACGGCCGCCTCATACACGCCCGGCCGGCCGGTTGGCCAGAGCAGATAAAGGTTCAGGCTGATTGCCGGCAGAAAGACCAGCAGGTAGCCGGCCCTGAGCGGGGAAGGCACAACCTGCCACAGTCGGTAGGCAATCCATGGCAGCAGCCCGGCAATGCCCAGCAAAAATCCAATCGCTAAAACCTGATCCTCGATGACCCGGTTAACCACACTTTTGACTGCTGCCAGTACCAGCGCCGGGGTCGGACCCCAGTACAGGTAGAACCTGCCCTTGTAGTAGGAAATATCCCACACATAGCGCGCATCCTGACGGTTTTCATACGGGTAGGGGTCGGGGATGCTGCGTAAAGATTCATCCGGCTGTTCCAACAGTGCCAGCTGCCCGTGGCGGAAGGCTTCCGCCAGGCGGTCATAGTAGGTGTGCGGATAAGAAAACCAGCGGGTAAAAGTACCGGCAGTGGCATACCCCATCACCGCCGTCAGCGAGAAGAGGATTGCAACGGTCAGGGCAAACCGCCGGCGCCGTTCGTGGGTATTGAAGGCGGGCAGACGGTACAACCCGGTGGTAAAGCGGCAAACAGCGCGGTAGAGCGGCGAGGCTTTCAAGCCGGTAAGCCAGCCCAAAACCAGTGCTTCCAACCGTTTCAAGTGCAGGAGTACCCGCTCGGCGCGGTACACCAGCGCGGCGCAGCCTACGAGGGTGACACCTCCGATGAAAAGCGCATAGCGTCCTGTGCCCCAGCCGGGGTCGTTATCCAGTCCAATCTGCTCGGCCAATACGGCAACGCCGAGCAGAATCAGCCCTGCTGTAAAAATGAACCCGGCCCAAACCCGACGCATCAAAGTAATTCACCCGAAAAGGATTTCAGCGAGCGGAATTATAACACCCCTGTTCAGCCCCTTTGTTGCCGGTGGTTTTCCTGCCGCCCCGTTTCAAAAGGACATGTTTGCGTTACTCCGAACGCAGCGGTACGTACCCATGCCGAAGGGAATCTCCTTCACCCAATTGTTGATATCTTAGCCGCTTTGTGCATGCGATGCCATTCATCACCAAGGTGCAAAGACGCAGAGAAGAAAAAAGAGAATCCTCGGCGTCCTGGCGATAAACCTTTTTTAACTTGTAAAGCCATGTAATTCCTCGCTTGCTCATAAGGACATAGGACGGTTAATGTCACGCCGAGTGCAGCGACACTCACCAGACCTGATAAATTGCCCCCTCCTTCGCCTCCCCCAATATCGCGAAAGCGAAATTGGGGGAGGTGGGTGGGGGTCACACATCAAATTGCCGCGCTCGCTCAAAAGGACATGCCGTGTGGTTATAATGCAACACCGAAAGCAGCGTCGCTTGCCAGCGCTGATCAGATACCCCTTTCGGGCAGGGGGTTCGTTGCGCTGCTGACTGGGTTTTGCGCTTATTCCGAACCGACTTAAATCAATACGGAGAGGGGCGGTAACCCGCCTCTCTCCGTATAATGAACCGCTTTGTCTACCCCTGCCGATTCAGCTGCCAATCAGTTTTTGACGCTGAAAACGGTGCAAACAGGCTGCCAACAAAGCGGCATCGGCAATCAGCAAAAGTCCCCCGCCCAATGCCATCACCGTGCTCAGGTTGAGGGTTGCCAGCCGCGCGCTCAACTGGATTTTGATTTCCTCCGGCAGAAATTGAATGGAAAACATGGGCACAAACCACACCAGCAGCATGACCGCGCTCAGTTTTTGATAAGCCTGCCGGGCAGTTTTGGATGTCAGCGAGACCAGCACACCCAAAGCAGAGATTAACAAAGCGGCCAGCAGACAAAAAACCAGCCCGGCCAGGAAAACGCTGGCGGAGTAAAACCGCCAGCCCTGCTCGGCGAAAGCCAGATTGACGGTGAGAGCCCCCAGCAGCAGACTGGAAAGCATCACCCCCAACGCATACAGCACGGCAGCCGCAATCTTGCCCAACACAATCACTCTGTCCGGCAGGCGGCTGGCAAGCAGGGTTTCCAGCGTGTGTCGTTCGCGTTCACCGGCGATGGCATCGGTAACCATGCCGAGCGCCAGAAAGACCGGCATCCATGTCCAGATCAACACCAGCAGAGGGGTGGTAAGCCACTCGCGGCCGCTCTGCAGGGGCATGAAAATACCCAGCAGCGCAAGGATGATCAACAAACTGAACAGCCCCGAACGCGCACCCCCGCGCGCCAGGAACATTTCTTTCCATTCTTTCCAGACCATGGTATACAAATCAAGCAACATGTTCTTCCTCCAGCAAATTCAAAAAAGCTTCCTCCAGCGAAGGGCTGCTTTTGCGCACTTCTTCAATTTGAGCGCCCTGTTCCAGCAACAGGCGCACCAGCGCCGCGCTCTCCGCCTGTTCGTGGAGGGTAATTTCAAGGTGATCGTTGACCCGCCGGGCTGTCTGAACCTCAGGTTGGCGCTGTAGATTTTGCAGCAACCCATCCCCAAAACCGCGTCCAAATACTTCCAGGCGGGGTTTACTGGCACGCAAACGCAGCGAGTCTGGGCTGCCCTGCGCCAGCAGCTGGCCATTGCGAATCACGGCTACCCCGGCGCACAGTTTTTCTGCTTCGCTCAGGTTGTGGGTGGTGAGGAAGATGGTAATGCCTTCCTGCTCGACCATCTGAAGCAAGTCCTCCCGCAAAGCGGCGGCGGTTGGCACATCCAGGCCGGCGGTAGGTTCATCCAGAAAGACCAGCGCCGGGCGGTGCAACAGCACGCGGGCGATGGCCAGTTTTTGTTTCATCCCGCGGCTCCATTCGCCAACGGCTTCTTTGCGCCTTTCCCACAGTCCCAATCCTTCCAGCAGTTGTTGAATGCGTGCCTTGCGGGCGGCGGCATCCATGCGCCAGATGCGGGCGTAAAATTCGAGGTTATCCTCGGCGCTCAGTCTTTCGTACAGGCCGGCATGCTCCAGCAAAGCGCCGCACCGCTGCCGGACGGCTTCACCCTGCTGGAGCGGATCCATACCCAACACCCGCACCTGTCCGGATGTGGGCGGCAGCAACCCCAGCAGTAAACGAATGGTGGTGGTTTTGCCGGCGCCATTCGGCCCGAGCAGACCGAAAATTTGACCGGCGGGAACCTGCAGGGTGAGATGATCCACGGCGCGCAGGCTGCCAAAGTCGCGGGTCAATTGGTCGGTTTGAATGGCAAAAGTACTCATTTCCTACTCCTCTGATTGAGAACTGATTTGATTAATCCAGCGTTTCATTTGTGTCAGATATTGTTCCAGTGCGGCTCTGCCCTGCGGCGTCAGCGCCACCAGCGTCAGCGGCAGTTTGCCGCGGAAGGTTTTTTCAATTTGAACGTAGCCGCTATTTTCCAGTTTGCTGAGGTGTGCCGAAAGATTGCCTTTGGTCAGCCCGCTTTCGCGCTGCAGATAGAGAAAGTCGGCTTTTTCGACAACGGCCAGCAGGCTGACGATTGCCAGACGGGCCGGCTCGTGCAGCAAGCGGTCAATTTCGCTCCAGGCAGGCAGGTTTTCTTCGCTCATGGCTGATCCTCATGCCCGGCAGGCGGCAGGGGATTATTGCGCAGGTATCGGATCAGCGTCAGCGCACCGCTCACCAGAAAACCAGCCCCCAATCCGCCAAAGAACAGCACCAGATCAAAAGGTTGCGGCAGGGCAAGCCAGCTGCCGAGCAGCCCAATCACCGTTTGCCAGACAGCCAGCAGGTAAAAGCGCACCAGCCCAACCTGAATGCCAATCAGTACAATGAGGAGAGCGGTGAACAGGCCGGTTACTGCGGGTAACAGCCGTTCCGCCTGCGCAGCGCCAAGCAGACTGCTCAGCAGTGCGACGGTGACGGCAGTCCCCAGGGCAATCCCGGCGGTGCGGAAACGGCGCGAGGGCCTGGGGCGTGGATAGATGACCAGACCGGTGCGCGGATAGGTGAGGCGCTCTTTGAGGCGTTGTACCCCTGCGCGGGCAATCACGGCCCCGCCAATCACCACCAGCGGCAGCACCACTGCTGAAAGAAGCCCTTGCCACTCGGGTGGAGAAAAGCGGGCAATGGCCAGATTCAGCAGCGCCAGCAGCAAGATGACCGACCCGCCGGCCAGCTCGGAAAGTCCGTCTTCATACCAGTAGCGGCGGGTACGTTTTTGCATCGAATCTAACGGTGATTTCATCGTTCCTCTTTTTTATAAACTGGTTTGTATCACAAACTAGTTTATAATATTTCTTGTATTTTGTCAATAATCAGAGAGGGGATTCCCGTCAGCACGGGTGGGTGTTGCTGCGCGCGGAGGGGCATGGCCTGACATTGTGAAAAAAGATTGATTGCCAGGACGCATAGGTTGCTTTTTCCCCTCTTTGCGCCTTCGGGTTGAACGTCGTTGCATTCGCAAGCAGCTAAAGTGAACATCAAGGCCTGTCCTTTTCAGCGCCCGCCGGCTGCTGTTTAACCGTTTTCGACCCGGAGAAAGCCATGATAACGGCAAGCGCAAGGGTTGACGATTTTGGGATTCTTGCTATAATTGGGGTGCGTTCGAAAACTGCGGGCGTGGTTCAGTTGGTAGAACGTCTCCTTGCCAAGGAGAAGGTCGTGGGTTCGAGTCCCATCGCCCGCTCTCTCAATCCCCTTACGAGGGGATTTTTTGTTTAGCGCAGCAAACGGCCGAACTGCTCCTGCAGGTGGAACGGCTGGTGTGCGGTGAACCAGCGGCGCAGGGCACTCACCGCCTGCCGCGCGCGGCGGCGCTCGCCTTCATCCAGGTTGAGGGCGGTAAATTCATCCTCATCCAGCAGCAGGCTGCTGCCATCCGGGTAAACCAGCAAGTCCAGCGCCAGGTCCACATACTCCACCTGTCCGTTCAGCAATTGTGCCGGACGGGTGATGTTGCAGTACCAGCCCTTCAGCGCATCTCCCTCACGGTGGTGAATTTCAAAAATGTTGTACCAGCGGTGGGTGAAATAGGCTTCCACAAAACGATCCCCCTTACAAAGCCAGATGCCGTGAAACAGGCGGTCTTCGCGGTCAAAGTAGGCCTGCAGCAGCACACCTCGCGCGGCGCGCTGCAACACCTCACCGGTGTAACGCCAGACTTCCCGACCGCTGGTATCCTGCTTGATCACCGCAACGGTTTCAGACATCCCCCACCCCGCTTGCTTCACGCAGGCAGTACAGGGCATCGGCATGAACGGCCAGCCGCCCCTGCCAGCCAACCGCCAGCGGTTGGCGCACATGAAAATACAGGCTGATGCCGCCGCTGTGCAGGGTGATGCGGTAATCCTCACCGCGGAAGATGACATCTTTGACCTGCGCAGCAAAGGTGTTGACCCCTTCATCGGCAGCAGCGCCCGCCAGCCCGCCCGGACGCAGCAGCAGGGTGACCGATTCCCCCTTTGGCGGTACACTGCTGCAGGATAGGGGTTGGAAGATGCCCAAATCGGTTTGCACCGTCAGGGGATGCGATTCGATGACGCGCCCGCGCAGCAGATTGGTCAGCCCCAAAAAGCGCGCCACCCAGAGGGATGCCGGGCTTTGCACCACCTCGGCCGGCTGCCCGCTTTGCGCCACCTGTCCATCGTGCAGCAGAATCAGGCGGTCGGCAATCGTAAAGGCCTCTTCCTGATCGTGGGTGACGTAAATGGCCGGTACGCCGCTTTCATGCAGTACCTCCCGCAAAAATTGCCCCAGTTCTTCCCGCAGGGCGCGGTCGAGCGCGCCTAACGGCTCATCCAGCATCAACAGGCGTGGATGGGGTGCCAGCGCGCGCGCCAGCGCCACCCGCTGCTGCTCGCCGCCGGAAAGATCGGTGACCCGCCGGTTGGCAAACTGGTTCAGGTTGACCCGCTGCAGGACTTCCCGCACACGCTGCTCAATTTGTGCGGACGGCAGATTCTGCATGCGCAGCCCAAAAGCGACATTCTGCGCCACGCTGCGGTGCGGAAAAAGGGCATAATCCTGAAACATCAGTCCAAAGCGGCGCTCATGCACCGGAACGCCGCGTAAATCGTTGCCCTGCCACAACACCCGTCCGCTTTCGGCTTCTTCCAGCCCGGCGATGATGCGCAGCAAGGTGCTTTTTCCGCTGCCGGAAGCCCCTAGCAGGCAGACCGTTTCACCGGCGGCTACCTCGAAAGATACCCCGCGTAACAGCGGCTGGCCTTCGTATTGTTTGTGGATATTCTCGACGGTCAGCATTGTCCCTGTTTATACCATGAACTTTGCTCAGCGGGAGCCTTCCTCCGGCAGGCGCAGCCGCTCCAGCACGGCAATGCCCAGCCCGCATACCACCAAAAGCAGGGTGGACATGGCCAGCGCCTGCCCGTAATTCAACCCGCCCGGCTGACTGATGAAGCGGAAAATTGCCACCGGCAGGGTGGGGTATTCGGGGCGGGCGAGAAAACTGGTGGCGCCAAATTCGCCCAGCGAGATGGTAAAGGAAAAAATGGCAGCCACCAGCGCAGCCCGCGCCAGAATGGGCAAATCCACCTCCAGCCAGACGCGCAGCGGCGAAGCCCCCAGCACGGCGGCCGCCTGACGCAAATTGAGCGGGATGGAGTTCAGCACCGGTGTGAGGGTGCGCACCACAAACGGAAACGCCACCAGACTGTGCGCAATGGGGATGAGCAGGGGGAAGGAACGCGCTTCCAGCGGCGGGCGGTTGAAGGTGAGAATGAAGCCCAGCCCCAGCGTGACCGCTGAAGCGCCCAGCGGCAGCATCAGCAGGGGATCGAGCAGGCGGTTGAGCGGAGAGCGGCGGCTGAGCGCGGCGGCCGCCGGCAGCCCCAGCCCGAGCGAGATGCCCACCGTCACCGCGGCGTAAAACAACGAATTGCGCGCCGCCTGAATGGGCGGCACATAAAACAGCGAACCGCGCCGGTTGATGAACAGCTCGCGGTAGTAATCCAGCGTCAGGCCGCTTTCAAATGTGCCGCGCTGACCGCGGGCCGGCTCAAGACGCGCCACCGAGCGGGCGGCCAGGGCTGCCAGCGGCAGCACCAGCAGCGTGAACAGCATCAGCACCACCGCCCCAACCAGCGCTTTCTGACGCAGGCTGCGCGGATGGGCAGCTCCCTCGCCGCGCAGGCGGGGGGTGAGCGGGATGTTCAGCCGCGAGGCAACCCGCGTGTACAGCACCGTCAGCAGCAGGGTGCACAGCAGCTGCACCAGCGAAAGCAGCCCGGCCAGCGGCAGGTTGAGCAGGTGCAGCGCCTGAATGTAGATTTCCACTTCCAGGGTGGCAAAGCGCGCCCCGCCCAGAAGCAGAATCACCCCAAAACTGGTGAAGTCGAACAGAAACACCAGCAAGGCCGCTGCCAGCAGCGCCGGGCGCAGCAAGGGCAGGGTCACTTCACGAAAGGCGCGCCAGGGTGAAGCCCCCAGCACGCGCGCGGCTGCTTCCAAACGCGGGTCGAGCTGCTCCCAGGCGCTGCCCACCACCCGCAGGACGATGGTGGTGTTGTAAAAGACATGCGCCAGTAAAATGGCGGGCAGCGAATTGAGCAGATTCAGCGGCGGGGTGGGCAGGTTGAACCACTCCATCGCCAGCAGGTTGAACCAGCCGCGCGGGCCGATCAGTGCGTTAAAGGCGGCTGCCACCACCACGGTCGGCAGGATGAACGGCAGGGTGGAAAGCAAACGCAGCAGCCGCTTGCCGGTAAATTCAAAGCGTGCA
>NZ_DAOUBL010000102.1:0-3436 GCF_034432615.1 Bellilinea sp.
ATTTTTCAACTGGCTGGTGTTGCGCAGCCAGGCTGTTTTGACAAAACCGAACCGGTCGCTGGTGCGCCAGGCATAGCGAAATACCAGTTCCAGCGAGTGGTTGATTTCCTCAAAAACCAACGCTGTGCCGGGAATGTTCTTGTACAGGTTGCGCTCGACATGGTACTGCCCCTGCTGACGAATGGAAAACGGCTCCCAAAGCCAGGTTTGTGCCCCTCGTGTCACCCGGATGATGGTCTTTGCGCCGGTGTTTTCGCTGTTTTCGGTGATTTTATCCTCGGTGTAATAGGGGAACAAGGCATTGTCGGCGTTGACACGTCCGGCAGTGAGACCGCCGGTCGAAGCAATAAACAACCAGTGGTCAGCGCCGCTGACGATGCTCATAAAAAAGGGCGGCATGGCATCATAATGCTGAATTTTGTAATACATTTCACCCAGCATCGTCACATATCCCCCGATAGGTTCAACCGGCGGAGGCGCAAGCAGGGTTTCTCCAAGATAGGTGGGGACATGTTTGGAAGTCAGCATGGCAGATTCTCCATCCTGCGCTCAAAGGGTGGTTATTTTGACCCAATCCACCAGAAAGCGCACGTGGTTATTTTGAATTTCCTGTACGGCAGGGGAGGGCAATCCATAATAGGGTTGATGGATGCCGTTGGTTTTATAGGGATAGGTACCACCCAGAGCAAGGTTGAGGATCAGGAATTTTTCGCTGTTAAATACCCACGGCCCGAAAAAGGTAACCATTGGGCGGGTGATTCGATAAATCAACTCATCATCCACAAAGAACAACAACTTCTCTGGCGTACACTCGGCGGTGTAGATGTGCCATTCGGCAATGCTATCCGGCGGCTGAAAATACTTTTTATTGACCAGACCGGCCTCACCGGAGTAATTCGGACCGTGAGCGGCTGCACTGACCCAGTCCGGCTCGCCCACTGCCTCCATGATGTCAATTTCGCCGCAGGCCGGCCACTCCCCCCCGTTGCCCAGTACCCAAAATGCCGGCCAGACCCCGCTAACCGCCGGTGTCTTCAAGCGGGCCGAAACCCGCCCATAGCGAAAAGTGAATTTGCCGCGGGTGTGCACCCGTCCGGAAACAAAATCAAAAGGCGTACCTTGCGGAGTGGTGAAACCGGGGCGGTAGTGAGCCTGCAGAACCAGTGCACCGTTGCAGTCTGCTTCGCTATGCGAAATATAGACGGTTTCGGGCGAATCAATGTAAGCCTGCTGCTCATTGTTGTAAATTTTGCCTGTAACCTCTACATTCCAGACATCCCGATTGAGATGGGCAGCGGTGAAATCGTCAAAGAAGAGTGTTTCAGGGCTGTTTTTCATAAACTCTCACGTAATCCACCAGATATTGTGCCGGGAAAACCGTTTGAGGGCTGACCATGCCGCCCAGGGTGCCGCCAACCGCCAGGTTGATGATGAAGAAAAACGGCTGATCGAATACCCACGGGCGGCTGCCCACATCTTCCCGTGTAACGGTGTGGTAGGCTTCACCATCGTAAAACCAGGTGATTTGATTTTCATCCCACTCGATGGCAAAGGTGTGGAAGTCATCGGCAATGTTGTAGGTTTGACGGTTCCATTTGCTGATGCCCAACGCACCGGAATACCCGGGGCCGTGCAGCGTCCCCAAAATGAGGTCGGGTTCTTTGCCAAGATATTCCATGATGTCAATTTCACCGCAATCCGGCCAGCCCACCTGTTTAAAATTCGAACCCAGCATCCAGAAAGCCGGCCAAAAACCCTTGCCTTCCGGCACTTTCAGACGGGCTTCCAGCCGCCCGTACTGAAATTCACGCAAACCTTCGCTTTTCAAACGGGCTGAGGTGTAATAAGAACCGCCGTACTTTTCCTGACGCGCCTCAATTACCAGAAAGCCGTTCTCGAGGCGGGCATTTTCCGGGCGGTCGGTGTAGTACTGCATTTCACCATTGCCCCAGCCGTGCCCGCCAATATCGTAGGTCCAGTTGGTGCGGTCAATCTGCTCGCCGTCAAATTCATCATGCCAGGTCAGCGTCCAGCCTTCCAGGGTCGGAATGGGTGTGGGAGCCGGGGTGGCAGGCGCGGCTGGCGCGCAGCCGGTGCTGCTCACCACCAGCAACAGGCAAAGCAGTGCGGTGAAAATAGAATGGGTGCGATTCATGACCATTTCCTCTAGAGGTCTATCCTTTGACCGAACCGGCCGTCAAACCGGAGACAATATAACGCTGCAGGAACAGGAACAAAACCAGCATGGGCAGAGTCAGCAGTAATACCGCAGCAGCCAGGGTTGGCCAGTTGCTGCCATACACACCCTGGAAGACGATCAAACCGCGGGTGATGGGGTAGTACTGCTTGCTGGTCAGGTAAATGGTTGGGGCAATCAGTTCATTCCAGATGCCAATGGCGTGCAGAACGATTACGGTGGCAATCGCCGGGCGGATGAGCGGCAATACAATAGACCAGACAAAGCGGGCATAGCCGCAGCCGTCAATCGCGGCAGCCTCATCCAGCTCTTTTGGAATGGTTTTGATGTAATTGACGAGGATCACAATCCCAATTGGATTGACCAGGAACAACATGATGTAACCAATCGGGTTGTTATACAGCCCCAAATTCAGAATCAGCTGGAATTGCGGGATGAGCGCGGGAGGCAGAAAGAGGGCAATGACAAACAACGTCAAAATGACACCCGAGTATTTGACATAGCCGCGCGCAATTGGAAAAGCCACAAAAACGGCAGTGAGTATGTAAATGGTGGTCGCCGAAACGGTGTAAATAATCGAATTCAGCAGATATTGGGGAAAATTGGCTTTTACCCACGCTTCGCGGAAGTTTTCAAAATGCAGTTCGGTTGCCAGCGATGTGGCGTCCTTCATGAAAGAGGGCATCGTTTTCAGGGAGGTATTCACCAGCATCAGGATTGGCCCAATATAAAGCAAAGCAAAGAAAATCATCACCAGATAGGAACCAATCACATCCCAACGAATTCTTCGGGAGACAAATTTTCCGGCTGTTTGAGCGCTCATCCTAATATCCTCTTTTCTCTGCGCTGCAGAAAAGTTTGAAGCGTCAGACCAATGACCAGCACCAGCAGGAACAAGACAATGGAAGCCGCGGCAGCATAGCCCTGCCGGAAACTGGAGGTAACACTGCCCGAGGTTTGACCAAAGCCGGTAGCATAGATGAGATAACCGAGCACCTGCGTGCCGTTGCGATACCCCACCAGAACAAGGAACAGCTGCCAGGCCTGCAAACTGCCAATCGCATTCAGCAACAGATTGGTATTTACACTGGGGGTGAGCAGCGGCCAGGTCACGTTTTTAAAAACCTGCCAGGTGTTTGCCCCGTCAATCCGTGCCGCTTCATACAACTCGCCAGGGATCGTTTGCAAACCAGCGATGAAAATCATCATGGTGATGCCCATGTTTGCCCAGATTTGCAC
>NZ_DAOUBL010000103.1:0-31556 GCF_034432615.1 Bellilinea sp.
CGAGCCCCTCCGCGCCCACCTGACAGCACCCCATAACGGGGGTGTTTTTTTTAGGCTCGGGCGTCCCCATGGGGGGATGTTATTCGAGCCCCTCCGCGCCCACCTGACAGCACCCCATAACGGGGGTGTTTTTTTCAGGCTCGGGCATCCCCATGGGGGGATGTTATTCGAGCCCCTCCGCATCCACCTGACAGCACCCCATAACGGGGGGTGTTTTTTTCAGGCTCGGGCGTCCCCATGGGAGGATGTTATTCGAGCCCCTCCGCACCCACCTGACAGCACCCCATAACGGGGGTGTTTTTGTCAGGTTCGGGCGTCCCCGCAAAGTCCAGCAGTTCTTGGGTCTCTGATCTTGGCTGGTTTGTCCTGGAAATGGGCTATATTATACATATCGGGCATTTGGGATGCTCCGGCTTTTCCATGTTAGACGTTTTTAGGGACCTTCAATCTACCGCTTTTCCATCCCGCAATCATGGTGTTTCCCCTTTTTTGGATTTCAACACCTTGAAAATACCCCTTTACGGTTTATCTCTTGTTTCATTTAACCTTTAGGAAATTCCCATCAGCGATTTTGCCAGCATTACCGCACGACTGGCATCTGGGGCGTAGCCATCTGCTCCAATCTGACGGGCAAATGTTTCGGTAACCGGCGCCCCGCCAACCATGACTTTGACCTGTCCTCTCAACCCGGCTTGCTGCAATGCCTCTATCGTATTTTTCATGTTCGGCATGGTTGTAGTCAACAAAGCCGAAAGCGCCACCAGCTGAGCGCCGCTGGATTGAACTGCCTCAACAAAACGCTCTGGTGGAACATCCGTACCCAAATCAATAATTTCAAAGGCTGCCCCCTCCAGCATCATGCACACCAGATTCTTGCCGATATCGTGCAAATCCCCCTTTACTGTGCCAGCCACCACCTTACCCGTCGGTGTAACATCTGCCTGCACCAGTTTGGGTTTCAGCAGGCTCAGGCCGGTCTGCATGGCGCGCGCTGCCACCAGCATTTCCGGCACAAAGTATTCCCCTTCTTCAAACAAAAACCCCACCTGTTCCATCGCCGGCATCATCGCTTGCTTAAGAATAATCTCGGCTTCTACATCCTGTTCCAGCGCGCGCTGAACCGCCTCGCGAGCTGCCAGCTGGTCGCCTTCCAGAATTGCCTGATAAATGGATGAGAGCAGGCTTTGCATTCCTTTCTTCCCTCCGCTCCGTAGTCTCAATTCCCCATTTATACCCCAACATGGCCGCGAAGAAAACCATTCACCAAAAATCGGTTAAAATTGGCAGGCAATCATACCAAAACCCGAAATTTGGATGAGGATAAACGATGGAAATTTCTCTTGTTTCTCAGGTATCAGAGGAAATTGAGGAAGCATTCAAGCAGTTGGTTCCCCAGTTAAGTAGTTCGGCAGAGATTCCCACCCTTCAGCAAATTCAAGAAATTGCGGAAAACGAATCCTTGTTCATTGCCCGCGACCCGGAGCAGGGAGGCAAAATTGTCGGCACACTCACGCTGGTTACCTTTCGCATCCCCACCGGTGTTCGCGCCTGGATTGAAGATGTGGTTGTGGATGAAAGTGCGCGCGGCAAAGGAATTGGCGAGGCACTCACCCGCGCTGCTTTGGAGCGTGCCCGTCAGTTGGGTGCAAAAACGGTGGACCTGACCAGCCGACCCAGCCGCGAAGCTGCAAACCGTCTCTATCAACGGGTAGGTTTCGAACTGCGCCACACCAATCTTTACCGCTACAACCTGTAAGAAAGTCATTCGTGCCGCAAGGCATCCAGCGGCTGCATAGAAGCGGCCCGAATGGCAGGATATATACCCGAAAGAACCCCCGTCAGGGCGGTAAATACTATTGCAAAAACAACCAGCCAAGGCGGGATGAGCAAAGTTGTACCGCCGTTCAAACCCGGAATGCCGATGCCCGGCATGGAGACGAATCCATCAATCTGGCTCAATACCCCGGCGCCGCCTTGGGTAACTACTGCACAGAGGGTCACCGCCAAAAGTGCCCCCAATATGCCGCCCATCAGCCCCAACGCGCCTGCTTCAGCAAGGAATAGAGCCAGGATGTCGGAATTCTTTGCCCCCAGTGATTTGAGCAAGCCGATTTCCCGCGTCCGCTCGTAAATTGCCATCAGCATGGTATTGCTGATACCGAAAGCGGAAATCAATAGGGCAACTGCTCCGATACCCCCCAGCATCCACTGTAGAGAAACAAAGAAGCGGTTGAATTGCTCAATCACCTTGCGAGGCGCATCCACCTCATAGCCGGCTGAGGTCAGCGCCTGATCCAGTTCAGCAGCGCTGGCAGCATCCGCCATTTTGATAACGATTTGGTCATATCCTTCCACTTCGCGGCGGATGTTCTTCCCGGTCAGCCAGCGGGTCCAACGTTCCACCTCACTCAAAGGATAATAGATCATATAATCGCTGGCTCCCCCCGTTTCTGCCAGCACCCCCCTCACCTGAACCCGCAAATGGCGCACGCCGGCTTCGGCGGCTTCAACTTCATCGTTCGTTTGAATCGTGCGTTGAATGGTTAAGTCCACCCATTCCCCCAACAAATCCAATTGAGGTTGTACCGGCTGGCGCTTGCGCAAGTCAAACATATATTCGCACACCTTTGGGCCAATCACAACTTGACCAGCCGTAATAACCATTTCGCCGCGCGCGAGGGGGTACCCCAGTGAGGCCAACCGCGATGGTTCAACTCCCACTACCACCACATTTGATTCCATGTTCTTGTAACGTAAGTAGGCTGGCGAACTTTTGAGAAAAACCTGTGGCGACGCTTCCACCACTGTAGATGACGCACGAATTTTTTCAACCAGTTCAGGATTAAGCAAAACATTCTGACAACTTTGCGGCCTTTCTCTGAGCGGCAAGGTGCAGGCAGCTGGCACACGCACAGTCAGGGTCGTCAAATCTCCAAGATTACCGATACTCTCCATCAGATTTTTCTGCATGCCCAGTCCCAGGGCAATTAACAAAATGATCGCCATACTGCCGATCAGCACACCGCCAATCGTCATCAGCACCCGGGTCTTCCTGCGCCAAAGATTACCGTGAACCAGATAGATCAAATCAAAGAAAGTCATTGTTGACCACCTTTTTCAAAAAAAAACGGCTCACCCGCTTTCGACGATTCGACCATCCTGCAAGCAAACATAACGGTCAGTTTGTTGAATCAAATTCATATCATGCGTGACCATCAGCACAGTCACTTTTTGAGTGTCGGTAAGCTCTTTCAAGAGGGCCACCACTTCCTGGCCGGTGCGACTGTCGAGATTACCGGTCGGCTCATCCGCCAGCAATAAAATGGGCTGGTTCACCAGGGCTCTGGCAATGGCCACGCGTTGCTGCTGTCCACCCGATAATTGAGCAGGCCTGTGGTTGGTACGCTCGGCCAAACCTACTTTTGCCAGTAATCTCAAGGCAACTTCCCGGCGGACGGAGCGGGCTACCCGGTTAAAAATCATCGGAATCTCCACATTTTGCCAGGCAGTCAGAGAGGGGATAAGATGAAAGTTCTGGTAAATAAATCCGATTTTTCGGCAGCGAAATTCTGCCAGCTGATTTTCATCCTGCCGGGTTAGGTTTTTGCCCGCCACAACCACCTCCCCCCGGCTGGGGCGGTCCATTCCCCCAATCAAATACAACAATGTGGATTTACCAGAACCTGAAGTTCCGCATATTCCAAAAAACTCTCCCGGGAAAATTTTTAAATTCACCCCGTTTAAAGCCCTCACCACCTCATTACCCATCCGGTAATGACGGTGCAGGTCATATATGCAGATAAGTGGTTCGATTTGATCCGCCATACGGCCACCTTTTTACCATTTGGCTGCACAGCACTCTCCACCTGTGAGCGTACCAAATAACAAACAAAAAACATCCTTTTTCAGGACGGTATTCCCCCTGGTCATCTGCATTAATCCAGCCCGATCTTTTGGTGCAGTTTTTCACTAATCTAACAGGCAACCAAAATCCGCTAAGCGGTGGATGCCATCTTGGAGGAACATCATTATAAGAGAAATGGACATTTCGAAGGTCAAATCAGAAAAAGGAGCAAATTCATGAAAATCAAACCATTTCTTGTAGCAGGAGCAATAATTCTCACGCTGCTGATGAGCGCATGTGCTAAAAGCAACAATTCCAGCAGCACCGGCCAACCTGCCGTCCCTCCTGAAAAGGTCGTGGATGGGTTTTATACCTCGTACCTGCAGGCCTGGCCGCCCACACCCTTCAACGAAATTTCCCAACTCAGTCCTGAATTTTCTAAGAGTCTGGACAAAAAACAACAGGAGGGAATGTTTATCGTTCCATTCATTTGCGCTCAGGATTATCCCGAGAAAATGGAAATCCAGTCTTCACAAGTGGACGGCGATACGGCCAGAGTGACCGTTAAGTCGAGTTTTGGTAACACCATTGAGTTAACCTTGAAAGTAATCAGCGGCGAGTGGAAAATTGACAATGCTGTCTGCAAGTGAAAGCCGGCATCTCAACGAATGCAGCGGTTACACCCATTCAATATCCAATCGAAAGCTTGAAATGTTAAACCGGACAGGGTACAATAGAAATACAGAAGAAAAACATTAAACTGCACATTCCAGAGGCTCCACGCCCTGTCGTCACTTGACAGAGCCGTTCGCAAACCCGAACGGCTCTGTTTTTATCGAAGGAGGTTACCATGTTCTGCCTTGAACTGACCCGCGAAGAACGCGATTTGCTCATTCAGGTACTTGAGTCAAGTTTAGACGATGTCCGTACACAACTGATTGCGGCGGATAATATGATGTACAAAATGATGCTGCGTAAACGAAAAGAAATCATTGCCCGCCTGCTGGAAGAATTGAACAAACAAGAACAACTACCGCTTGCAGAATGAGGGACTCGCCGGATGCTGGCAAAATCAAAAAACCCGCGCACATCTTTTGCGCAGGTCATCCAGAATTATGTGTAGGGCGGGTGGGACTTGAACCCACAAGGTGTCACCACCGGCGGATTTTAAGTCCGCTGCGTCTGCCTGTTCCGCCACCGCCCCACTTACTGTTTATATTGTATCCAAATATCTCACCCCGTCAAGCATTCTTGATTCAAGATTTTATCCATCTTCTGTAATCCGCTCCCGCAAACATCCTCTATAATCAAAACAAATCATTTTTTTCCTGTGGACTTATCCCTTTTGCGCAAGGCTGAGTCTATTCTCCTCATCATTTCTTTGATTTCAGGCATGGTCTGCATCCGCCCCGCAGTCGTTAATGCCGCTTCCGAGGCCATCATCATCAGTCAAATTTACGGTGGCGGTGGCAACAGCGGAGCACAATACAAAAATGATTACATCGAATTATTCAACCGCGGCACAACGGCGGTCAGCCTGATTGGATGGAGCGTGCAGTACGCCAGCGCCTCCGGAAACACGTGGCAGGTTACACCACTCAGCGGCGTTCTTCAACCCGGGCAATATTATCTCATTCAACAGGCCAGCGGTAGCGGGGGAATACTGGACTTACCCGCGCCCGACGCAATCGGTTCGATAGCCATGAGCGCCACCAGTGGTAAGGTCGCTCTGGTCAACAGCCAGACTGCGCTCAGCGGCGCATGCCCGGCCAGCGTTTCAATCATAGATCTGGTCGGTTATGGCCCGGCAAATTGCTATGAAGGCAGACCGGCCTCAAGTATGAGCAACACGTCCGCCGCCAGACGAGCACAGAACGGCTGTCAGGACAGTGATGACAACCTGGTGGATTTTTCCATTGCCGCCCCTTCTCCGCGAAACAGCACATTTACCGCTGCGGACTGCTCGATTGTTCCTCAAATTATCCCCATTTACACCATTCAGGGAGAAACAGAAAGCAGTCCGCTGGAAGGGGATATCGTTACCACAAGCGGGGTGGTCATTGGCGACTTTGAAGGCAGCGACAGCCTGCGTGGGTTTTATTTACAAGACCCCATCGGGGACAATAACCCGCTTACCTCGCACGGGATTTTCGTCTATCGCGGTGATTCGGCCGATTCGGTTCAAATCGGGCAAACGGTTCGGGTCAGCGGAACCGTTCGTGAGGCATTCGGTCAAACTCAACTCGACCTGAGCGAAATGATCATTCTGGACAGCGAGTTTACCAGCATTCAACCGATCAGCGTCAGCCTGCCTTTCAGCAGTTCAGCCGAACCCGAGCGCTACGAAGGCATGCTGGTGCGCTTTGACCAGACACTGACCGTGACCGACACCTATTTCCTGGGGCGTTTCGGTCAGGTAACGCTTTCCAGCGGGGGGCGTCTGTACCAGCCCACCCAGCTCACCCTGCCCGGCGAAAGCGCCATATTCCTTCAACAAGCCAACGACCTGAACCGCATCCTCCTCGATGACGCGTCACAAGTCCAAAATCCCGACCCGATTCCGTTTGGGCGCGGCGGGCAGCCCCTCACGGCAGAAAACACCCTGCGCAGCGGTGATACGATTAGCAGTTTAAGCGGGGTGATGACTTATACCTGGGGCGGCCATTCAGCCAGCCCAAACGCGTGGCGCATTCGCCCGATTGGCGCCATGGCATCTGACCTGCCCAACTTTCAACCCGCCAATCCGCGCCCCACTGAACCGCCTGTGATGGAAAGCCGCCTGCGAATTGCCAGCATGAACACCTACAATTACTTCAACACCTTCACCAATTGCCGTGCCGGGTTAAATGGCGCAGCGGTTGCCTGCCGCGGCGCAAATTCGCCAGTAGAATTTGAACGGCAGGCCACCAAACTCGTTAGCGCACTGCGCGCGCTGGATGCCGATGTAATTGCCTTGATGGAAGTTGAAAACGACGGTTACGCCGCCGAAAGCGCGCTGGCCAACTTGACCATGCGCCTGAACGATACGATGCCGCCTGAAAAGCAATATGCCATTGTTGATGTTGACTCCGCCAGCGGTAAAATCAACGCCCTCGGTACCGATGCCGTCAGGGTTGCCCTGCTCTACCGCCGCGCAGTGGTTACACCTCTGGCAACCGCCGTGTTGGACAGCCGTGCTTTTGTATATGGGGGCGACTCCAGCCCGCGCAACCGGGTCTCCTTGCTTCAAGCCTTTGCCGAAAACTCGACCGGCGAGCAGTTTTTGGTCAACGTCAACCACCTCAAGAGCAAAGGCAGTCCCTGTGATACTCCGGATGCCGGGGATGGGCAGGGAAACTGCAGTGTGGTCAGGCTCAACGCCGTCCGCGAGCTGGTGAACTGGCTCAAAACTGCGCCAACCGGCATCAGCGATCCCGATATTCTCATCCTCGGAGATTTGAATGCTTATGCACGCGAAGATGCGCTGGCCTGGTTGGAGCAATCCGGCTATACGAATTTAATCCCGTATTTTAACGGCTTGCAAAGTTACTCGTATGTATTTGAGGGACAGGCCGGCGCTCTCGATCACGCTCTGGCTTCGGCAACCCTGGTCAGCCAGATCAGCGCTGCCGCTGAATGGCACATCAACGCCGATGAGCCTGTTGTACTGGATTACAATCTGGAATATAAATCTGCCGGGCAACAGGACATCCTCTATGATCCTGACCCCTTCCGCTCCTCGGATCATGACCCGCTGATAATTGGGCTAAATCTCAACAGCCGGCAGTGGTCTATCTACTTGCCGATGATCTCGCGCTAATTCCCGACTTCCGTTTAGAACGATTCGGTGAGCGGGGTGAGCGGATTAAAGCGCTGATTCATGCGAATCTCGCTTTCGTGGGCCAGTTCAATGATGTGATGCATGACCGTCTCAGCCGCTGAGCGTACCAGCGGACGGTTTTCAACATCACCCCGAAAGTAAAGCGGTCTGCCAACCGTCAGGTTGTACGGCCCGCGAATGTACCAACGCCCGTATTCAACCCTTCCGCGTACGGTCGAACGGATGGTATGAACACGTTCCCACTGCAAATGAACTCCCACCGGGATGACGGGTGCGCCGCTCGCCAGCGCCAGGCGGGCAACTCCGGTGCGCGGCTTTTCAAAGCCGCCCCCCTCTGGGCTGAGCGCTCCTTCGGGGAAGATGATCACCGTCTTGCCATCCGCCAGCCGCTCCAAAGCGGTATCAATGGCTTGCTGTCCCTGTCCGGCTGCCACGGGAATGTGACCCGAACGGCGTAAGTACTCTCCCAAAATGGGTACCTGAAACAGCAATTCATTAATCAAAATAAACGACTGCTGCCCGACCATTGCAGCCACATAAAATGGATCGGTGGTTGCCGGGTGATTGGCAGCAATAATTTTCGGTCCTGCTGGCAAAGGATGATGTTTGAAAACATCCATTTTTAACATGGTGCCCGTATAAGTACGCACCACCGGGCGGGAGGCCCAGTACATCAATTGGTCCGAAAGCATGGAAAAACCTCAGTTAATGATTGCGGTTGGGGAAAAACGAAGTATTCGATCAAGATGTTGGAATTGTACTTCTCTCATTCAATTGTCACATCCCCCTCAGGGTAGATCAGGGTCACAGATCAGGTCACACATAACCCTTTCAGCCAAAGCATGGGATGTGACCCGCGGACTCTGTTTCAATGAGTTTGGGAGTGCACTGATTCAAACCCAATCGTACCCCAATAGTTACGCTTTCCGGTGTAGTTTTCTGTTTTGCAAGGTCAACGCACTGGATTATTCAATCCACCCAGTTTCCAATCCGCTTTGATTTTGGGGTATATTAAGGACAAGTCTTTACCCGGGAGGTTGACATGGAAAAAAGGTTTCAGTCGCTGCGAGTCATTGCCACCCTGTTCAAGATCCTGGCAGTTGTGATTGTGATCGCTGCCATCATCGCGGCTGTGGTCGGGGTGGTGTCATTTGCAATGAGTCACCGCGGGATGGGTCTGGTACGTTTGGGTTTGTTTTCCGGGATCAATTTTCTGATCGGTGGCTTGATTGGCGGTTTGTTTTTCTACGGTTTTGGTGAATTAATCTATGTGCTGCTGGCCATTGAGGAAAATACCCGTGCCGGCCGTCTTCCACCCGCTCCACCCCAATCCCAATAATCCTGCCAACCCGCTGGACAGGTTTTTTTCGATATTCGCCGGGATGATTTTCGCAAGCAACAGGTCGGCGCAATTTCTTGTATAGGGCAGATTTAATATGATAAAATGAAGCCTGCTGGAGGGACAACCTCCAATTTCGGAGGGATGGCCGAGTGGTTTAAGGCGCCTGTCTTGAAAACAGGTGTGGGGCAACTCACCGTGGGTTCGAATCCCTCTCCCTCCGCCAGAGATTTCTATCTCGCGTTAACAAATTGGGGAGGTGCCAGAGTGGTCGAATGGGGCCGCCTGCTAAGCGATTGTCGGGGCTATAAACCTCGACCGCGGGTTCGAATCCCGCCCTCCCCGCCAGCATAATCTTCGCCCGCCCGCCCCCATGAGGGGGTGATATTCGAATCCCGCCCTCCCCGCCAGCATAATCTTCGCCCGCCCGCCCCCATCAGGGGGTGATATTCGAATCCCGCCCTCCCCGCCAGCATAATCTTCGACCGCCCGCCCCCATCAGGGGGTGATATTCTTAAAACTAAAAATCGGACAAAAAATTCCTTATTTGTGGTATATTGTTTCCACATTCTTCATCAAATCGAATTTCAGGTAGATTTAATGACCAACATTCTGCTTGCCTTTATCACAGGTTTGACCACCGGCGGATTAAGTTGTCTGGCTGTGCAGGGCGGTTTGTTAGCCAGCTCGCTTGCGAACCAGATAGAAAAAAACATTCAACAGACGCCTCAAAAACAGCCCAAAAAGCATCCAAACCGGCAGGCACACCCTCAACTGGCGCGTCCGATTCTGATTTTTTTACTTGCGAAGTTGATTGCCTATACCGGCCTGGGTTTTTTGCTCGGTCTGGCAGGGCAATTATTCCAGCTTTCCCCAATCAGCCGCGCCGTTCTGTTGATCGGAATTGGCATTTTCATGCTCGGCTCTGCCTTACGCATGTTGAATGTTCACCCCATTTTTCGTTTTTTTGTCATTGAACCGCCCGCATTTCTCCGCCGCTGGCTGCGCAGAAAAGCCAATCAGACTTCCGAATCCTCCTGGTTAACCCCTGCCTTTCTTGGAGCCTTCACCATCTTGATCCCCTGTGGAGTCACTCAGGTTATGATGGCTGCCGCCCTGGCTACTGCTAATCCCATAGAAAGTGCGGCACTGATGTTTGCCTTTACTTTGGGTACTTCACCGCTCTTCTTTGCTGTGGCTTACTTTACCACTCAAATTGGTGCTCGTTTGGAAAAGTACTTCCTTCGCTTCGTTGCTGTCATCGTTTTGATACTGGCAATTGTTACCATTGACAGTGGAATCGCTCTGGCAGGCTCGCCCATCTCAATCACCCGTTGGTTTAACCAAACCATCAACACCAACCCGACTCCCTCGTTAGTCCAATTTGAAAGCGATCTTTCCAGCGAGAACTCCGACACCCAGCTGATTACCA
Organism: Bellilinea sp.; assembly: GCF_034432615.1. Taxonomy (GTDB): domain Bacteria; phylum Chloroflexota; class Anaerolineae; order Anaerolineales; family Anaerolineaceae; genus Bellilinea. Next base: position 10,436 of record NZ_DAOUBL010000103.1, read on the forward strand.
TCCGGGTACGTAATGAAGGTTATGAACCCGCACTCATTCATGCCCGAGCGGATGTGCCCACCCGCTTGCGGTTAATCTCCAAGGATGTTTATTCCTGTTCGTTAGCCTTTACGGTGCCTTCTTTGGGAATTCAGGAATTATTGAAACCCACCGGGAGGATGGAAATTGAAATTCCCCCGCAAAAAAGCGGAACGCGGCTGGTTTATACCTGCTCAATGGGGATGTACGGCGGCGTGATCATATTTGAGGATGTATAGTCCCATGAAAAAGAAACTTTCCCTCAAAATAACCGACATGCAATGTCCCAATTGTGCAATGAAATTGGAGAGCATCGAAGACCGCCTGGCAGGAGTAATCAAAGCCGAAGCCAGTTATCATCGGGCAACCTTAATAATTGAATTTTTTGACGATCAAATCACCGAAGATCACATTCTGAACGAAATACAGCGGCTGGGTTACCGGGCTATACCGGATGCTTAACTGCTGCCATTGACCTGTCGAAAGTGGTAACCGTAGATGGCAAAGGTAATTGCCAGCGCAAATTTTCGCGGATACCTGAACAGCGTCCAGAAAAACAACCGCCAGTATTCCCTTCTTTCCTTCCCGGTAATCCCCAAACGCCATATCGAGGAGAAGAAGGCATAAATTTCCTCAAAATGAATCGCAACATTCAGGCGCGGGGGATTGTACATTTCAAGAAAAGTCCGCACGCGCTGGTAAAAGTTATGCGGGCTGTATAATTCATCCATCAACTGCTGATATCCCTTCCGTAAGGTTTCAAATCCCATTTTCGGAAGAATATTGGTCGAACCGTCCGTGTTGTTACCGGTCATATCCTGCAACAAGCGGCCTTCTCTTTCCATGCGCTCATAAAGCCGAGTGCCATAAGGTGCCTGCAGCATTCCCACCATAGCCGTAATAATCCCGCTTTTCTGGATAAATTCCAGCTGCTGTTGAAAGATAGTGGGACGGTCACTGTCAAAACCGACAATAAAGCCTCCCATGACCTGTAAGCCAAACCGCTGCAGGCGCTGTACACTTTCCACCAGATTGCGGCGCAAGTTCTGTCCTTTATGGCATTCCGCCAGACTTTCTTCCGCCGGCGTTTCAATACCCACAAAAACCGAGGTAAAACCGGCATCAACCATCATCTTCATCAATTCCGGGTCATCTGCCAGATTGATGGAAGCCTCGGTAATGAAGTAACAGCCTTTCTTTCCCTTTCGCCAGCGAATGAGCGCCGGTAGAATTTCTTCTTTGAGATCCTTACGGTTACCGATGAAATTGTCATCCACAAAAAAGATATTTCTGCGCCAACCCAGCGCGTACATCTTATCCAGCTCGGCAATGATTTGAGCAGCCGTTTTGGTTCGCGGACGGTGTCCCAGCATTGCCGTTACATTACAAAAATCACAGTTGAACGGGCAGCCGCGCGAATACTGAATACTGAGCGAATCATAATAGCGGGTATCCACCAGCTCCCATAACGGGACAGGCGATTGGGTCATATCCGCAAATTCCTCACTGGCATAGACGCGTTGAAGAGAACCCTTCTCTAAATCCTGCAAAAAGAGCGGTAAGGTCAGCTCACCTTCGTTAAGCACAAAATGATCCACTTCGCCAAACTTGTCCCATTCACCCAAAAAGAGCGGCCCACCCGCCACAACCGTTTTTCCGGCCAGTTTACAGCGGTGAATCACGTCATAGGCAGAATCTCTTTGCACCACCATCGCTGAAACGAACACCATGTCCGCCCAGGCAATATCCTCATCATCAAGGTGGTTGGTGTTGAGGTCAATAATGCGTTTCTCCCAGGCTGGCGGAAGAAGCGCCGCAATGGTGACCAATCCCAGCGGCGGCGAGGATGCTTTTTTTCGAATGAACTTTAAAGCATGTCTGAAAGACCAAAACGTATCGGGAAATTGCGGATAAACGAGTAAAGCATTCATTATTAAGTCCTCTGAAAAAATTAATCCTCCATCGCAGTATATCCATTCTTAAACGACCTGTAATGTGCTTCAAGTCACACTTTATTCAACGGATTTCAGGGAGAAGTCATATCACCGGCGCAGAATGAGCCTTCTTGCTGAACCGGGAAAACCAGCAGATGAGAAAAATTTGCAGGCAACAAATCATCTGAGACATTTCCAGTATAATCCTAAGAAATGTCGAAAAAAACCTTTTACGTCGTCTGGAAAGGACGCAAGACCGGTATCTTTGACAGCTGGCAAGATTGCGAGGCCGCCGTCATTGGCTTTCCGAATGCGGAATTTCTCTCTTTTGGAAACCTCAAAGCAGCGCAGGCTGCTTTGAGGTTTCCTTCGCGGAAAAGTTTTCAAGCCAGCCGTTTCACGCAGTCCGCTCTGGTAGTCCCCCCGCCAATTGCAGATAGTTATTGTGTGGATGCCGCCTGCAGTGGTAATCCTGGTCTTTTGGAATACCGCTGTGTGCACACCACCAGCGGCAAAGAACTGTTCTATCAAGGTCCATTCGAAAACGGCACCAACAACATCGGTGAATTTCTGGCAATTGTCCACGCGCTGGCGCTCCTTAAGAAAAAGGGCATCACCAGTCCAATCTACACCGACTCTGAAATCGCGCTCCAATGGATAAAAGACAAGAAATGCAAAACCAAACTTAAGAAAGACGACCGAAACGCACCTTTATTTGATTTAATTGACCGCGCCGAAATGTGGTTGAACGAAAATTCTTTTGAAAATCCTCTCCTGAAATGGGATACCGAGAACTGGGGACAAATACCAGCAGATTTTGGGCGAAAATAATTCAAGCAATGTTATGATTAAGTTGACTGGATTGTCCTTTATTTTCAACCTGAAATGAAAACCCGTCCTTCTACCGGCCCCAATCCTTTGGAATCGCTTTCCCCAACTCTGCTGGAGCTGGTTTTTTCCCAAATCCCCATCGGTGTTGCCATCTTCGATGCCCGCTTTCGGCTGGTGCGCTGTAACCCCACTTTTGCTCTGATGGCTGAACGTTATACCTCCCTTACCCCGGACGAGTTAAAACCCGGTGTGTGCCTGCCGGATTTTAGACCCGGGCAGCGCGGCTTCTTCGATCTTTCACTTGATGAGGTCTTCAGAGGCAAGACCCTGCAGGTGAATGCCTTCCCCGTTGAAAACGGCGGAATGCTTTCTTACTGGGATGCTGTGATTGCTCCCATTTTTCAAGACGAACAGGTAATTGGCATTGTAAGTATCCTCAGTGAGGCCACTGAGCAGAGACTGACCCAGGAAACTGAACGGGAAACGCAGAAGGCGTTGAAGTCGCTGGTGCAAAATGCCCGCCGTTTTGCCCTTTACCGTATTGAACTCGACCCGCGTAAACCATTCGGCGGTAAAGTGGTATTTGTCAGCCCATCGCTTAAGGAAATTGTCGGGATTGTTGATCCAACCCGTTTTGAGAATTGGTTCGAGAATATTCATCCGGAGGATTTGCCTCGTGTGCGCGAGGCCAACCGCCGCTCGACTCAATTCGGTGAACCCTACAACCAGATCACCCGCGTCTTTCACCGGCAGAAAAAAGATTGGGTATGGATTCAAACCATTTCCAATCCGCAGCGCGATGCAAGCGGCCGCGTTACCCATTTCGACGGCATGATCATTGACCTGACCGATCAGGTCACCCTGCAGGAGTCGGTACGTCGTCAGGCGGTTGCCGAAGGCTTGCGCGAAATTCTGCGCCTGATCAATTCTAATCAGCCGCTGAGCGAAATCCTGCAAGTCATTGCCCGTCAGGCAAAAGAATGGCTGCAGGCTGATTCGACCATGATTCGGCAAACCTTTGTGGAAGAAAACCGCGTGCGCACGGTTGCCCAGTGTGACCTGCCTGCCGACTTTGACATCATTTCGGAAACCCCTTTCTATCAGGGGTTGACGGATCAGGCCCTCATGGACGGCGATGTGGTGATCATTGAGGACATTCCAGCTGTGTACACACCCCGGCTGGCACGGGAGGATTCAGCCCAAGACCCGTTACTGGCTGCCGGTCTTGCAGCAACCGCCAGGCATTATCATAGCCTGTTGAAAACACCGCTTTTCATCCGTGGGCAGATTTTTGGCGCAATCACCTTCCATTTTGCCCAGCCGCGTAAATTCAGTGAAGAAGACATCCAGCTGGCGCGCATACTTTCCGATCAAACTGCGCTGGCAATCGAAAATGCCCGTCTCTTTCAGGTTGCGGAACGCCGTCGCCGGGTAGCAGAAAGCCTGCGCGAAATTCTTTCAATCCTGAATACCGAACGCCCCCTCGATGAAGTCCTGAATGTCATCGTCACTCAGGCTCAGCAACTGTTAGAGGCAAAGGCTGTAGCCGTTCACCGTCTCGATGCGGACAAGAAGTTGCTTATTCCTGAGGCTTCAGTTGGGCTTTCTCCGGAATACATTGCCTCCATACATTTACCTCTCGGACAGGGCGCCTTAGGTAAAGCAGTTCTGACCCGTACTCCGGTTCAGGTCAACGACACGACGGCAGTGTTTTCCGGAAACACGGTACATTCCTCAGAGGGCGAAACCATTCAACTGGATTCCCGGCTGGTTTCCAAATTACAACAGTTTCCGGATCGTTATGGTGCTGTTCTGGCGGTACCGATGGTGATCAAATCCCAAATTTACGGCGGGCTTGCCCTGTATTATGCCAAACCACGCAACTTTTCACCGGAAGAGATAGAGCTGGCCGTTACCTATGCCGACCAGGCTTCGCTGGCAATTGAAAATGCCCGTCTTATCCAACAAGTTAAAGAAACCGCCGTTCTGGAAGAACGCAGCCGGCTGGCACGAGACCTGCATGATGCCGTCACCCAAACCCTGTTCTCCACCACCCTGACTGCCGAAGTGCTGCCCCGCATTTGGGAGAAAAATCCGCAGGAAGGTCAGAAAAAACTGGAAGAGCTACGCGAATTAACCCGCGGCGCTCTGGCGGAGATGCGCACGCTGCTGGTGGAGTTGCGGCCAACTGCCATGCAGGAAGCCGAATTAAACGATCTGATTCGCCATTTGGGTAACGCCTTCATTGCACGCGCGCGCATTCCCCTCTCTTTGACCATTGAAGGCAACCGCCCTCTGCCGCTGGATGTCAAAGTTGCCTTTTACCGTGTGGCTCAGGAAGCCCTGCACAACATTGCCAAGCATGCCGAAGCCACTCAGGCATGGCTGAGCCTGATCTACACTGAAGATGGGCTGCAATTAACTGTCCGGGATGATGGCATCGGTTTTGACCTTCAAAAACTCAAACCCGATCATTTTGGGTTGGGTATCATGCGTGAGAGGGCCTTACAGGCAGGCGCTCAATTTTCTGTGGAGAGCCAACCGGGAAATGGGACAACCATCACCCTCTACTGGCAGTCTACTGATATTCAAACCAATTAGGGAGGAAACCCGATGACCGCTGATAAAAAAATCCGCATACTGCTCTGCGATGATCACAGTGTTGTCCGCAACGGTTTGAAATCCTTTTTGAGCATTTACGAAGATTTCGAGCTGGTTGGAGAGGCCCGCAACGGTGAACAGGCCATTGCACTGGTCAACCAGCACCGACCGGATGTGGTGCTGATGGATTTGATGATGCCGGTACTGGATGGCGCAGCTGCCACCCGCCGTATCAAAGAGAAGTTCCCAAAGACTCAAGTCATTGCCTTGACCAGTTTCAAGGATGAAGAACTGGTCAAAGGCGCGCTGGAAGCAGGCGCAATCGGCTATCTGCTCAAAGACCTGTCCGCCGATGAACTGGCACGTGCCATCCGGCTGGCGTTTGAAGGCAAGCCCACCCTTGCGCCGGAAGCCGCTGAAGTACTGATTGAGGCATCTCGACCTCATCAACGTAAATTGGGGGATGATTTGACCGAACGCGAAAGAGAAGTGCTGGCGCTGATGGTGGAGGGTTTGAACAATCAGCAAATTGCCGAGCGGCTGGTTGTCAGCCTTTCCACCGCCAAATCGCACGTCAGCAGCATTCTTTCCAAACTGGGAGTCACTACCCGCACTGAGGCCGTCTCGCTGGCTCTAAAGCATAAAATCTGAATTCCTAAGACCCTCGCCGTTCACCCCTTTCTGGCCGTCTATTATGGGCTGCAGTAAGGGGATTTTTTAATCCGTCCTATCCTTTCGGCTAAGAAAAGTTCCATCCACCGGGCAGGTAGAAATCCCACTCCTCGCAGGTGATTAATATCGCATGATTCGATACACTGAACCTGAACAAAATATAACGATTGACTTGAGGAAAATGTCATGGATCACATCGTGTATGTGGATACAAAATCGCAAGAGATGGAACAATTATTGAATGGCGCGAAGACGATGATTGTGCGTTCTGCCAGTGGCCGAAAAATACCCTACGACCGCGTTGCGAACGGAGATCGTTTGTTCTTCGCTCGAAATAATGGTGAGGGGTTGATTCTCGCCTCAGCACTGGCAAAACAGGTCAACCAATTCGGCCCGGTCAGCCCGCAACTTTCATTGGAAATTCTAAAAGATCATCAAGTCCAACTCAACCTCTCGGAGAAGCAGGTCAACCGCTGGGGCGGTAAAAGATATTTGGTACTGATTGAAATTGATTCCTTGCAGGAAATTCAACCATTCAAATTCAACCGCAGTGCATTCAACAACATGGATGATTGGCTGCCGGTTGGAAATATCGAAATGGTGAAAGTAATCCAATGAGAATTTTACTGGCAGATGACAACCCCGAAGTTTGCACGGCATTACGGCTGATTCTCGAGCATCAGCCCGGTCATCAACTGCTTGCCGAAGCGGATAACGTGGTGCGTCTCTTGAATCTCACCACCCAATACTGCCCGGAAGTGCTGCTGCTGGATACCGAATTGGAAGGCTTGAAACCCTGTCGGGATGACCGCAGCCTGCGCGAATTGCTGGAAACTCTCAAATTGTTGTGCCCCAACCTGATGATTGCCGCCCTGTGCAGCGGACAAATTACCGGAAAAGAGGCCTGGATTGAGCAGGTTAACGCTGTCTTTTGCAAAAGCGACCCGCCTGATTCACTGCTGAACTGGCTGCAGAATCCAGTCAGCCCCAATTGAACCACAAACCCTATTCCAAAAATCGCCGGACTTGAGCTGCTAAAAACCGGGCAATTTCCCTTTCTTCAAACGGCCAGGCGTAAATCAAATGAAGGTCGGGGTATTCAGATTGTAGTTGTTGAATCTGGGCGGGAATTTCAACTTCGGCATGCTCGCCGCCGCGTGTCATCATCGGGGTAACCACAATGACACGCTCAAATCCATCTTTGACTGCCTGCTCCACACCTTCTTCCAGCGTGGGCGCACAAAATTCGTTGAAGCACACCCGTGTTTCCAGACCGCTTTCTCTGCTGAGTAAATGGGCGAGCGAAAGGCTTGCAGCGTGAAACGGGTCATTCTCGGCTGTTCGCGGCCATCGGCGCATCTTTTGATCCAGTTCTGCGTAGCGGCTTCGGCTGGCTTCATCCATGCTGGTCGGCGCGGTTTCAAAGCGGGCATGCAAGGCGAAAAACTCACCCAATTCACGTTTGGGAAAATCATTTGGCGGTGAGCCGTGCATGGCAAGGATTAATATCGTTTTCATCTTTTCCCTTTACAATAAACCTGTGATGATCCTCAAAATTCTGTTAATCGGTTGGATTGTTTTGATCGGGGCAATCATTCTAAACGGATTGGCCGGCTTGCTCGGATTGGCAACCTGGTACACTTTTTTAGCGAAGATCGCTCAACAAGGCTGGCTGCCGGCGCTGCGCCAGACCCCGATTATAAGCCATTTATTCCTTTTTGTGATTTACCCGCTTGCTTTAGGCGGTCTGGCATGGCTGGGGTTGAGGTTAATCCGTTTTTGGTAAATTGGCGCAACACCGCTCAGAACAGGTGTTGTGCTGGGGTACAATTACAGCATGGATGATTTTTTGTCCGAAACCACCCCCTCGCCGGAGAGAGGACTGACTGCCGAGGAGCGCAGGACACTGGATGGGTTATTGTTCATTCTCAATCATGAACCCAGCCTTAACCTGCGCCTGAAAGCGGTACGCGCGCTGAGCCGTTTCAAGGAGATGAGCGCGCTGCGCACACTGGCAGAAATTGCGCTTTACGAGGAAGACGAACCCGTACGACGAGCAGCCTATCAGGAACTGGACAACCTGTTTGGCGAAGGCAGTGAGGCTTTTATTGAAAGCATCCGCCTCGAAATTGAGGGGGAAGAAGATGATGAGGAAGAAAACGAATTGTTCCCTCTTTCATCGGTGAATACAAGTCAATCCTCCCCTCAAAATATGTCGGATTACTCCTTTCCGCCAGTGATGCGGGAAGAAGGTACGCCGCTCTGGTTGTGGGCAGCGCTCGCCTTATTTATTTTGGGAGGCATCGTCTTATTTGTCTTAAGATGAGTGAAAGTGAACCGATGAACCACAAAAATTCCCTCTCCCGCCGGCAGTTTTTGAAACTGGGTTTAGCCGCGCTGGGTGGACTGGCTTTTCAGCCAAAATTGGCGTGGCAGCGGCTTTTGCAGGAATGGCCGGATGCCGAGCGCCTTGGGCGGGTTACCTCCGGTCGAGTTTCCATCTGGTCAAAGCCCTCTGCCGACAGCCAGCAGTTGAAAACCATTTATGATGACCATATTGTTATATGGCTGCGTGAGGTGGTTGGTGAACCGCCCGGCCTGACCCTCAGCCGGCGCTGGGTGGAAACCCCCGAAGGCTACATTTACGCCCCACGCCTCCAACCGGTGCGCTATTTACCCAATCAGCCGGTCAGCGAATTACCCACCGGCCCGCTGGGCAGGGGTATGTGGGCTGAGGTTACCGTTCCCTATCTGGATGTCACCCTCCACAACCCGCCAGCCCGCGCCCCATGGCTGAGAGAAGCTCAATTCCCGCGCCTGTATTACAGTCAAATTTTTTGGATTGACGACCTGCGCACCGGCAGCGATGGCGAGGTGTATTACCGGGTCACGCAGAAGTATGGTTATGGTGATATCCTCTGGGCGCCGGCTTTCGGCTTCCGACCACTGACGCGCGAGGAGATTGAACCCATCCATCCGGATGCGGAGGACAAACGCATCGTGGTTAATTTGAACTACCAGATGCTCTCCTGTTATGAAGGCAATCGCGAGGTGTACACCTGCCGCATTTCATCCGGTGCTAAGTTCGATAAGGACGGCAATCCCACCGACAAATGGTCAACGCCGGTTGGAACCATGCCCACCTGGCGTAAGTTAATCTCTCACCACATGAGCGGGGGAGTCAGCGGCAGCGGCTGGGATCTACCGGGCATTGCCTGGACAATCCTGTTTTCCGGCAATGGCGAGGCAATTCATTCTACCTTCTGGCACAACGATTTCGGCACCCCTCGTTCACGCGGCTGCATCAACGCCGCTCCGGATGATGCCAAGTGGATTTTCCGCTGGTCGGAACCGCACATTCCCTACGATGTAGGCGAAATGACCATCTCCATGCCGGGCGGCACCAAGGTACAGGTCATCGGGTAATCCTGCCATGCCGGTAACCCCTTTCCACTTTGGAGCAGGTCTGGCAGCCAAAGCGGCGGCACCGCAGCGTTTTGGGCTGCTGGCTTTTTGTGCCGCCAATGTGATCATTGATGTTGAACCGCTTTACTACGCCCTCACCCGGCAGGATCCGCTCCACCGATTTTTCCACACCCTGCCGGGCGCGCTGATCGCAGCTCTCCTTACCATCTTTCTATTCTGGATTTTGAAAACGGTTTTGCAATGGCTGCATCTGAGCCGGTTCGTGGTAAAAGCAGAAATTTCTCCGCCTGGCGTTTGGCTGGGGGCGATGAGCGGTGCAATCAGCCATGTCTTGCTGGATAGCGTGGTTCACGCCGATGTGCAGCCCTTTGCGCCGCTCACCCGCTCAAACCCATTTTTGGGATGGTTTTCAATCTTTGAGGTTCAAAACTTCTTAACTCTGCTCGCGCTGGCAGGCATTGCAGGGATTATTTTACGGTCAGTTTTGCATCGTTCGAAAAAGGCACCTTTCCATGAATAACGCTTTTCAACCATGATGGTCAATTAAGGTAGTGTCTTTGTTTTTCCTATTCCGAGGTTATTTTATCGGATGCACAAGACAATTCGTCCATCAGGGTGACCTTTAAGGCTTTCTCAAAGTTCCTTGACAACCCTAAAACTTTGTATCGAAACTTGAATTGTGGCGAAACGACCCCCTCCCGGCCTCCCCCCAATATCGCTTTGGCGATATTGGGGGCGCAGGAGGGGGCAAAATCGCTCGATTTGACGCATCAGTGGATTATTCCGAATAAGACATCGGTCAGCACCCGCCGGCAGCTGTTTGACCGTTTTCGACTTTGAGAAGGCCATTAGGGTGAGACCTTCAAAAACCATTCCGCTACAAGCCGTGGTAAACTTATCCCGCCATGAATCGTTCAAAAGCTCTCTCATCTCTTCTGGCTTTTATATTGTTCGTATCCGGGCTTTTGGCGGGTTTAATCTGGTGGGGCAGCAGCGCCTGGGCTGATCTGGAAGCATCGCTGTTTGATCCTGCCGTCTCCGCCGATGTGATTCTCAATAATTTGCGCTGCCCGCAATTCATTACCCCTGAAGAAATCGGAACGATTTCTATTCGTTTGCAAAATCCAACCGACCGCATCCTGCGCCAAACTGCCCGTATTCACGTCAGTTACGGCTTTGTGACCCTCATGCGCGAGGAGAGTGTCATTATTGAAATGCAGCCGCGCGAAACCCGCCAGCTGGAATGGTTTGTTTCAGCAGAAGATGCGGCCTGGGGGCGGTTGGTATTGGTGCGTCTGCACCTGTTCCGCAGTTTTCCCCTGCCCAGCCGTACAGCCACCTGCGGTATTGTGCTGGTCAACCTGCCCTGGTTGAACGGAAATCACATTACCCTGCTGCTGGCACTCCTGACTCTGGCCGGTACGCTTGGCGGCTGGCAACGGTGGGTTAAGACCCATCAGCCATTGGTCAATCGCCAGCGCAATGTGGCAACTTTAATGGTGGCCTGGATCATCCTGCTGGTTGTGGGCAACCTCCTGGCTTTTTTGGGTATCTGGGTGGCAGCCGGCGTGCTTTTTCTGCTTTCGATGATCTTCCTGATCATCAGCGCAACCTACCTGATCTACCCTGCCTGAATTGACAGACTGCCACACCTGCGGTATGATAAGCGCGCGTCCGGGTGGGACCGGCGCGGCAGAATCCGCCGAACCCTGTCAGGTCCGAGAGGAAGCAGCAGTAAGGTGGTCACTCTGGGCGCCGCCGGCAAACCTGCCCGGCGCACTTCTTAAAGCAAGATGACCTCACAACCACCCATTTGCAATTACGAAGGTTCCGATTATCAACAGCGCTTCTGGGAACAGGGCAGACGCGCTTACGAAGATGCTGTTGAGGCAGTTGCTCTGCGCCGCCTGCTGCCTGGCCAGGGACATCTCCTGCTGGAATTGGGTGCCGGAGCAGGCCGCAACACTCCCCGTTACGCCGGTTTTGAACAGGTTGTGCTGCTCGATTATTCGCGCACACAACTGGAACAGGCGCGTGCCCGGCTGGGTGACCGCCCCCAATACCGCTATGTGGCAGCCGATATTTATCACCTGCCCTTTGTTCCTTCCCTTTTCGACGGTGCAACCATGATCCGCACCCTGCATCACATGGCAGAACCCCGCCTCGCGCTGGACAATGTGCAGCGGGTATTGCAAAACAACGCTGTCTTTATCCTCGAATTTGCCAACAAACAAAATCTGAAAGCAATCCTGCGCTACTGGTTGAAAAAACAGACCTGGAATCCGTTTGGGCCTGAACCGGTTGAATTTGCCCCGTTGAATTTTGATTTCCACCCCGCTACAATCCGTTCATGGTTGCGTCAATCCGGTTTTGCCATCGAACGCACCCTGACCGTTTCTCATTTCCGATTCGACTTGCTGAAACGCATCCTGCCCCTGCCGCTGCTGGTCGGCATGGACAGTCTGGCACAATTGACCGGTAATTGGTGGCAGCTCAGTCCAAGTGTTTTCGTCCGTTGTCATGCGGTAAAAGCCTCTCTCCCCAATCCCGTCAGCGGATTTTTTGCCTGCCCGGCCTGCCAAACGACCCTGGAAGATACTCCCCCGGTTATCACCTGTCCGAATTGCGGGCGGCAATTCCCGGTTGAAAATCAAATTTATGATTTTCGCCTGAATTAAGCCTTAGTCGAGTTCTCCGGTCTTTTCGACCACCCAAAAGTGAGAAAGCCCTAAAACGCGCAAGGGGGTTTTTTCCATTGCCTGCAAGACAAAGCGCAGTGCTTTGCCCGCCAATCCGAATCGTTGAATCAAATTATCATACGCCCCAAAGATCATCGTTCGTTGAATGAATTTAACCGGCAGATGGTCGAATAACTTTTGCAAATCACCAGCCGAATAAACCCGCACATGCGGCGCTAAACGATTGCGCCAGCGGCGCGGCAGGTAATTGACCAGCGGAATGTTGCCAAAACGGTATTTGCCCCGCCAGTAAATTCCGTGCGTTTCAAACGGGTAACCGCGGTTTGGACAGAATAACACCAGCCTTCCGCCGGGTTTCAGCACCCGCACAATCTCGCATACCGCCTGCCGGTCATCCTGAACGTGTTCGAGTACTTCATGGCTGAGCACAAGGTCAAAATGGTTGGAAGGCAGCGGCAAATCCTCCCCCGCTGCACAGACCACCAGATCAGCCCGCTGGTGAGCCTCGACGGCACGCTCGTGTTCAATGTCCAGCCCAACCGCCTGACGGGCATCCTCTGCCAAGCGGGTCAGATACATTCCCACCCCACAGCCATCCACCAAAACGGTACCTTTACAGCGTTGTCCCGCAGCCTCACGAATCATCCGCAAGCGGCGTTCCTGACCAGCCCGCCAGACCTGAGAAGGAACTCCGCGTTCAGCGGCTTTTTCTATGATCCTGTTTTCCATACCGCACAATCCTACCACGAATTTATTCCAAAGGATTGACAAATGGGGGGTTTTATCCGAAAATGTAGCCCTTGTTTAATTTCAATCTTCTACACCACTTTCAGGAGGTGACGGTTCAAGTGAACACCCTAAAACTTGGAGAGCATTTTATTTGCGATCTCTCGGAATGTGATCGAGAGTTGCTGTTGGACGCCGAACGCGCCAGCGAGTTATTCACCCGCGCCGTTGACGAAAGCGGTCTGACCATCGTGAATAAAGGATTTTACAAGTTCAATCCGCACGGGTTTACCTGTTTCCTGCTGCTGGCTGAATCCCATGCCAGTTTACATGCCTGGCCGGAACACGGTTACTGCGCGATTGACCTGTTCACTTGCAATCTGAGCCTGGATATTTCCCCACTGGTACAGCGTTTGCAGGAATTGTTCGACGCCAAACACTGCTCGGTTTATCATCTTGACCGCACCGCCGAAGTGAGTGAGCCGGTTTGGATTTGAAGGACGGATTATGAGCGGAATTTGGTTTACCGAAGAACTGCACCCTTACTACCGCAAAGCCCTGCGCGTTAAAGCCATACTGGAAGATGAACAAACCCCCTACCAGCACTTGCAGGTGCTGGAAACGGAATTTTTCGGCAAGGCCCTGATTCTGGATGACATCATCCAGCTGACCGAACGGGATAATGCCGGTTACCACGAGATGATCACACATATCCCCATGCTGGCACAGGGTGCACCCCGGCGCGTGTTGATCGTCGGCGGTGGTGACGGCGGCAGCCTTCAGCAGGTTTTGAAGCATTCTTCCGTGGAAGAAGCCGTCGTTTGTGAACTCGACCGGCGGGTGGTGGAAGTCAGCCGCAAGTACTTCACCCAATTCGGTGACCCGTGGAGCGACCCCCGGGCGCGTCTGGTCATTCAGGACGCTTTTACCTTTCTGGAAGGCGGCCGCGAAAAATTCGATGTCATCATTTCGGATACCACCGATCCTATCGGTATGGCCGAGCGGCTTTTCAGCGAGGAGTTTTACCGTCTGATGGCGGCTGCCCTTAACCCCGGCGGCGCAATCGCCACCCAGTGCGAGCAGCCCTTCTTCGATACTGCTCTGATTCGAGAAATTTACTCCTTCGCCAAAACGCTTTCCCGCTATCCGGCTTACTACTACGCACATATCCCCACCTATCCCGGCGGCGGAATTGGATTCATGTACCTCTCCGATGTTCCCTGGCAGGAAGGTCTGAAGCGTGACTATCCGCAGGGGTTGAACTACCTCAACCGCGAAGTGCATCAGGCAGCTTTTGCGCTGCCGGAGTTTTTCAGGCGCGAATTATACGGTTGAATTGGCGGGTTTGACCGCCCGGTGAATGGCCACCACCCCAAAGAGATAGCGGCGGAAAGCAACCTCACGAAAACCCGCCCGCTCGACCACTTGCGCCAGCGTCTCTGCCTGCAGAAAGTTCTCGCTGGATGTCGGCAAATACACATACGCATCTCGTTCGCCCGTGATCACCTCACCCAGCAGCGGGATGACCTGCCGCATGTGAAAGCGGATGAAGGGGGTGAGCAGGCTGTTTTGCGGCGGCGGCGTGGTATCCAGCGCCACCCAGCGACCGCCGGGTTTAAGCACGCGGTATTGTTCGGCAATGGCGCGCGGCAGGTCGGCCACATTCCGCAGCAAAAAGCCGGAAACCACTGCGTCAAAGGTATTATCGGCATAGGGCAAGTTAAGCGCATCTGCTGCACACCAGACCAATCCACGTAAATTTCGCGGTTTGCCTGCCAGCATCATCCCCAGCGTAAAGTCCGCCGCAACCGAAACACACTCCGGCTGCTGACGCAGCGCTTCGCGGGCAATGTCACCGGTGCCGGCTCCCAAATCCAGCACGCGCGCGCCGGGCTCAAGCCGCGCCAGCCGGATGATCTCCTGCCGCCAATGCACGTCCTGACCAGCGGTCATCAACCGGTTCATCAGGTCGTAACGGGGTGCAATCCGGCTGAACATGCGCCGGACGCGAATGGCTTTATCGCCGTTACTCAATTCACTCTTCATGACGAATGGGCACCCACGCCAGAATGGTTGTGCCGTTTCCGGGCTCTGAGGTGATTTCCACATCCCCACCGGCATTCCGGGCGCGGGTGTGCATATTTGAAAGGCCGTGACCAATCGTCATCTGCATCTTCTCAAGGTCAAATCCACGCCCGTCATCGCTGATCTCCATCAACGCCCGTTCAGCCGAAAGCCAGAGAGTAATGTTGACCGTCCGCGCCCGGGCATGTTTGGCAATGTTGGCCAGCGCTTCCTGACAAATGTGAAAGAGGGCCACCGCCTGCGCTTCGCCCAGTACCGCCATCTCTTCATCGGAGCCCTGCAGGTTGACGGTCAGCAAGGTATTGGCCCGGAATTCCTGAATCAACCGCCGAATGCCCTGCATCAGGTTTTCATTGCGCAGCTGACGCGGTCGCAAATCCAAAATATAGGCGCGAATATCCCGAATCGTACTGTTCAGGTCACTGATGGCCTGTTCAATGCGTTGAAGCATTCCCTGCGGGTCTTCTTTGACCAGCAGGCGGGCATGTTCAAGGGTCAGCCCAACGGCATAAATGGACTGAATGATCCCATCGTGCAAATCCATGCCAATTCGCTCGCGTTCTTCCAGCACCGCCAGGCGGCGGCCCTGCAAATTCAAACGCACATTTTCAATGGCAGTGCCCACCCACGAACCGATGGTTGCCAGAAACTGGACTTCCATTTCATCTAGCGGACGGGGATGACAGGATGCCACACACAAGACCCCCAAAACGCCCTGCCGGCCGTTAATCGGCAGACAGGCAACTTGATGAAATTCGCCCAGCAGCACATCCGGGTGAAGGTCAGCCGTGCCGGTATCACTCAAGGAAATCAGGTTGGGCTGGTTGTTTTTGGCAACTTTTCCGATCACCCCTTCACCCAGCTGATATTGTTCTCTGGCGAACAGAGATTTTGCCTGATGTCCGCGGTGCAAAACCAGTTTGAGCGTACGACTGTTCTCCATGCGCAGATACACCTCACCCACTTCAATCTGCAAATAATCCAGCACCTGAGTGAGGGCTTTGTCCAGAATCTGGTCAATATCCGCCGAGGTGGCAAGGGTAGAGGCCAGTTCATTCAGTAACGCAAGATTTTCATTGCGGCGGGTGAGGATACGATCTCGCTGAATCAGCTCCTGGTACATGCGCGCGTTGGTAATTGCCACAGCCGCATAGGCAGCCAGCATTTCAATCAGCAGCTGATCATCCGCGGTAAATTCGGGAGCGTCAATTTTATCGGTCAGGTAGATCTGCCCGATGTGCCGCCCGGCATGGCGAATTGGCACCCCAAGGAAAGATGTCATGGGAGGATGATGCGGCGGAAAGCCGACACTGCGCGGGTCGCTGGCAATATCCGCCACCCGAATTGGCTGCTGAGAATGCATCAGCGCGCCAATCAAGCCCAAACCACGGGGTGGGTGCGCCATGCGGGCCAGTTCTTCCTCACTCATGCCGACCGGGATAAAAGATTGTAACTCCCCATCCGGGCCAATTACACCCACGGCGGCATAGCGTGCACCGGCCTGTTCACAGGCCACTGCAGCAATCCGTTCCAGCAGGGTTTCGAGTGAAATCTCCTGCACCAGCTGTAAACTGGCCTGATGCAGCGCCAGTAATCGTTCCTCTAATTGTTCCCGTGTTAATTGCAGTCCGCTCATGCTGCCCTTTCGCTATCTTCCCGATGTATTTTACTCGAATTGTCCACGAACTGCAATTAAGCCTTTATACAGATTATCGTCAATTAAAAAAATTAAGGGGTCGCAATATCCGCCGGAGAGGGCTATAATAAAATCGAGGGAAGGAAGGAGATACCTTATGGATGAACAACAACTCAAAAATCACCAACGTATCAACGACATTCTGTTTGGTCCGCTCGAACGACCGGCCCTTGCCTGGCTGGCGCGCAAAATGCCGGCCTGGGTCACCCCCGATCTGTTGACCGGCATTGGTTTCGCTGCCAGCATATTGATTTTTGTTTCATACTGGCTGACTTCCATCAGTCATTACTTTCTCTGGCTGGCCTCGTTCGGATTTATCCTGAACTGGTTTGGGGATAGTCTGGACGGCACACTGGCACGTTACCGCAAAATCGAACGGCCGCGGTATGGGTTTTTCATTGACCATGTTACAGACACCTTCAGTGAAATTCTGGTCTTTATCGGGATTGGGCTCTCGCCGTACGTAGATTTTCGGGTGGCTTTGATTGGCCTGATCAGTTATCTGAACATCTCCATTCTGGTGTATCTGATTATGGTCACCAAGGGCGTGTTCAAAATCTCGTTGTGGAAAATCGGCCCGACCGAAATTCGGGTCATGGCCATCCTCGCCAACACGGTTGTATTTTTTATCGGCAACCCGGCCTGGAGTACACCGATGGGTGAGGTTTCCCTTTACAACACCATCGTATTGTTTGTTGCCGCTCTGCTGCTGGTTTTCTTTATTTACGAAGCGCTGCGTACCGGCGGTGAACTGGCAAAAGAGGACGATTTTTCCCGCCAGCGCCGCGAGGAGCGTGAACGACAGCGGCAGGCCCGCCGCGCCCAAAAAGAACACGAGAAGATGATGCGCAAAGCCCGCAAAACCAGCAGTTCCCACAAGAGCATTACTGGAGGGGTTTCCTCAGATTGAGACAAGCCGAAGAACGAATAGAAACCTTCCTGCCAATCCACTTTTCTGAAACCGAATCGGTTCAAACGCCCTCCCGATTCGGTTTTTTTATCCATTTTTGTTCTATTATTTATATTATTGATAATAATTATAACTTTTTATCCACCAAAATTCTATAAAAATTATAAGATTTTCTTACAATTTTCCTATTGATTAGGTGTGTATTACCCTTTATAATACAGAGAACAAACCAATCAACAAGGGTTCACGCCTGAAGGCGGCAATGATCTGCATCGAGGAAACTGGTCGCTGGACCTCACAGGGAGGAACCGGATGCAGGGAGCCAGAGCGAAACCGGCCCGAACAGGCAGTGAATCCACCATTTTGGAAGCGTTGAAGCGTATGCCTTAACATGGTCGCTTCTCTCCGCAGGAGAGGGGCATACGCGGAGCCAGTAGCGAAACCGGCCAACCTAAAACTGGGTCGGTTTTTTTAATTACATCATTATCTATCGCCTTCGGGAGGGCAGCAACTATGAAACACAAAACCAACACCTATCGTTCACTATCCAGATTGACATTCTCCTTAGGAAGCATCCTGTTGATCCTGGGGCTGCTGCTGGGCATGTTCCCCCAGCCGGTCAGCGCCACGGTTGCTCCTGATTGGGACAAAAGCTCGTTATCCTTCAAAGGGAGCTGCACCGGCAATTGTGAAGTGGTCAAAGCCAAAGTGTGTAACACCGGTGACCGAGACATGGCAGGCACCAGTTCTTATGAAGTGTACTGGGCAGCCAGCGGCAACCCAAAAAGCGGGACGATTGTTGCCAGCGGCACTATTCCGGCTTTGAAGAAAAACAATTGCACATACCTGACCTATGATCCCAAGACCAACCCCAACGGTTCTGCGGGAAATTACATGTTCAAAGCCTATCAGCGGCCCGGCCACCCCGGTCAAGGTGATTTATGGAGCACTCAGTGCAGCATCGGGCAGTGCAGCCTGCCGACTGCCACACCCGTCACCCCTACCGCCACGCCGGTAACGCCAACGGCTACACCCTTTGAAGATTTAGAGATTTCTTACTTCTGCACCGACGGCGGACAACGTTGGGAAGTGTTCAATCCAAATCCTTTTGATATTGACTATCAGTGGGTTTCCAGCACTTCAGCAAACGGTAGTGGAACCGCCCCCGCCAATGGATCCGATGATTTCTGGGTGTCCGGCATGGGTCCGATGACCATCACCGTCACTTTTGGCGATGACCTCTCGGTGAGTACAACATCTGACAGGTGCGAAGAGCCTACCGAAGAACCCACCGATACGCCCACCGAAACCCCGGTGGTAACCGAGACCCCCTCGCCCACACCCACTGAGGAGGTCACCGAGACGCCTTCGCCGACACCCACTGAGGAGGTCACCGAGACCCCCTCGCCGACACCCACCGAGGAAGTAACCGAATCACCTTCGCCGACACCTACTGAAACCCCGGTAGTGACCGAAACGCCCAAGCCAACCGAACAGCCAACCAAAACTGAGGTTCCACCCACAAAGACGGTAACCCCGGTTGGCACCGATGACCCCGGCAGCCCGACTCCGGAAATCACCGAAACCGTCGTCACCACACCCCAGCCGACCAGCTCCGGGCGGGATGAAGACCGCGACTCGCAGCCGCCCGCCACGCTTGCACCGCCGACCGGCAGCAACACCGCCATTCTCATCCCGGTTACCGGCGGAGACCTCAGCCAGCCCAAGCCGTTTGGCACAGCCAGCCTGCTCTTCATCAACTTTGGGTTGGCCCTGCTCGGCTTCGGATTGATCCTCAACGGTCTCGGCCGCCGCTAAACCAGGCCTCTATCACCCATACATCAACAATCAGGGCAGCCATCCGGCTGCCCTGATTGTTGATTTTTCAATTCGGTTAATCCTCATCCCGTTCGCGCAGGTGCGGAAAGAGAATCACTTCACGGATGGTTCTCCGGTCGGTCAGCAGCATCACCAGCCGGTCAATGCCCATGCCAAAACCGCCGTTGGGCGGCATGCCGTAGGACATCGCCCGCAGGTAATCCTCATCCATCGGATGCCGTTCTTCATCCTCTTCCTCGTACGCCCGCCCCATCTCCAAAAACCGTTTTTCCTGCTCCAACGGATCGTTCAGCTCGGTAAAGGCATTGCACAATTCCATTCCACCAATGAAACCCTCAAATCGTTCCACCGTGCTGGGATCGCCGGGCTTGTTTTTCGCCAGCGGCGAAATATCCCTGGGATAGTCATACAAAAAGGTGGGTTGAATCAGGCTCGGTTCAAGGTAATCTCCGAGCAGGGCGTCAATCAATTTACCGCGCGGGGCATCCGGTTTGACCGGGATATTACGCGCCCGCATTGCCGCCGCCAGCGATTCGGTGGTGGGATGCTCGGCAATATCAATCCCAACCGCCTCAATCAGGCCCTGCCGCAGGGAAAGCCGCCGCCACGGCGGGTTCAAGTCAATGGTGTGACCATCGAACTGAATCACGCGTGTACCCAGCACCGTATCACAAATATACGCCAGCATTTCCTCGGTCAGGCTCATCACCTTTTCGTAATCGGCATACGCCCAGTAATATTCCAGTTGAGTAAATTCGGGGTTGTGCTTGAAACTGACCCCTTCGTTGCGGAAGTCACGCCCGATTTCATACACCCGCTCCAGCCCGCCCACCAGCAGACGTTTGAGGTACAGTTCAAACGAGATGCGTAGGTACAGATCCTGTTTGAGTTGATTGTGATGGGTTATGAAGGGCCGCGCCGCTGCGCCGCCGTAAATCGGCTGAAGGATGGGCGTTTCCACTTCCAAAAAGCCGCGCGCATCCAAAAATTCACGAATCGCACGCACAATGGCTGCCCGTTTGCGGAACACCTCACGCACTTCCGGGTTGACAGCCAGATCGGCGTAGCGCTGGCGGTAACGGGTCTCGGGATCGGTCAAGGCTGCATGGCGTACCACCTGCCCATCCACCACTTCATCTTTGGCAGCCGGCAGCGGAGAGATGGCCTTTGCCAGCATCCGAAAAGCATGCACATGCAGGGTGATTTCGCCGGTACGCGTGCGGAATAAAACACCCTCGGCCTCGATGAAATCACCCAGGTCAAAGTATTCGTTGAAGAAAGTCAGCTGATCCTCGCCCAGTTCGTTAACCCGCAGGAAAAGTTGAATGCGGCCGCTGCCGTCTTCGATGTGTGCAAAGGTGATCTTCCCCATGGTGCGTACCGAACGAATACGCCCGGCCAGGGTTGCCCGCACCGGCAGCAATTCACCGCCCTCGCGGGCATTCTGTTCCATCTCCTCAAATTCTCGAAGAACCTGAGCCGTCGTGTGAGTGGGGTTGGCTCGGGTTGGGTACGGTTCAATACCCTGCTGGCGTAATTTGAGCAATTTTTCTACACGGATTTTTTCCAGATCAGATAATTCCATTCGCAACTATCCTTTTTTTCTACACAGATTTTCATAAAAAAGCCCCGCCGGCTTGTTCAGCGGGCGGGGCGGTTGACCGACCCCCGGGTTACTCCACCT
>NZ_DAOUBL010000104.1:0-10798 GCF_034432615.1 Bellilinea sp.
GTGCCGCGCTGGCCTTTGGTAAATTTCAAAACTTTCTTATGTCGTTGATGACCTTGCGGTCCACCTTTTACACGCATTGCTTACTCCTTTGCGAACCCCTGGGCGCCGGTGAGTTCACCTGTTGCAAACACCCAACAGCCGCACTAAAAAAAGAATGAACGAACCGGCCTTAATCCTTCTTGTCGAGATAAGGCGCCAAACGACGAACCCGTTTAATGATGTTTTCCCCTTCAACAGGGAGCATCTCGGTGAAGAGGGCTTTTGTGCGCTTGGAGGTGCGGCGGCGCAGGTGGCTTTTGCCGCCTTTGGTGCGCACAAGCACGCCCGACCCGGTCAGGCGAAACCGTTTTGAGGTTGCCTTGTGGGTCTTGAGTTTGATTTTTCCAGCTTTTGCTTTGCGAGGCACGGTGACTCTCCTCTCGTAAAAATAGTATAACGGTCTGCTTCCGCGACCGCTCATTATACCAGATTTTTGGATTCAAACAAGACGCCGGGCTTGAAAAAAAGGGCAGAAGTTACTCTTCGCTGGCTACTTTTTCGGTGGATTCGACGGCTTTTTTCTTTCCACCTTTGACCGGTGCAAGAACCATGGTCATGGTTTTTCCTTCCAGGGAAGGCATTTGTTCAACGGTGGAAATATCAGCCAGTTCTTGGGCAATTTCCTTTAGATCTTCCAGCGCCAGTTCGGGGTAAGTAATTTCCCGTCCGCGGAAACGAACGGTAACCCGCACTTTCATTCCATCCTGCAGCCAGCGGCGGGCATCACGGGTCTTGAAACCGCGGTGGTGTTCGTTGGTTTTGGGGCGAAGGCGAATCTCCTTGACTTCGATTTTCGTCTGAGATTTGCGGGCTTCGCGTTCTTTTTTGGTACGTTCATAAAGGAATTTGCCAAAATCCATGATCCGGCAGACGGGCGGGGTTGCCCCCGGCGCGACCTCTACCAGATCCAATTCCGCTTCCCGCGCGGCACGCAGGGCCTTTTCGATTGGCAGAACCCCCAGATTTTCGCCATTAGGGCCAATGACGCGTACTTCTGGCACCCGAATGGATTCGTTTACCCGATAATTTGTTGTGCTAATGGGCTTGCTCCTTTCTTTTCCTTTGGTTAAGTTTATTTAGACAAAACCGTCCGCTTTTCTTTCATGCAGCCGGTTCGTAAATGATATTACCACATCTCCGGACGGCGCGTCAACAATTTTTACGCACTATTTTTCCAGCCAGATGGTAACCGGCCCATCGTTTTCAATTTCAACCAGCATGTGGGCACCAAACTCACCGCACTGGACGGGAACACCGAGATCGCGCATAAAATTGGCAAACTGGTCAACCAGAGGGGCAGCCACTTCGGGGGGGGCCGATTCGGTGAAGGAGGGTCGGTTACCCTTGCGGGCATCGGCATACAGGGTGAATTGTGAAACAACCAGGGCTTCCCCGCCAATCTCCAGCAGGGAAAGGTTCATCTTGCCGTATTCATCTTCAAAGATGCGCAGCTGGGCAATTTTGCGCGCCAGCGCCTGAGCAGTATCAGCCGTATCCGCCGGTCCAATGCCGACCAGAATGACCAGCCCTTTGCCGATTTCGGCAATCCGCCGGTCATTCACGCTGACCGCTCCACGTCTGACGCGTTGAATGACCGCACGCATCAGGGTAACCCAATTGCCTGCCGCACTTCCACCATGGTTGCTTCGGCAATCTGACCGGCACGTTTGGCGCCATCTTTCAGCACGTCCCAAACGTAATCCGGATTTTTGGAGATTTCTTCACGGCGCTGGCGGAAGGGCAGCAGGTGATTGTTCAGGTTTTCAGCAAACAGTTTCTTGCAGTCCACGCAGCCAATTCCTGCCCGGCGGCACTCGGTGTTGACCATTTCCACCTGTTCCGGGCTGGAGAAGATTTTGTGCATACTGAATACATTGCAGACAGCCGGGTTTCCGGGGTCGCTGCGGCGGATGCGCTGGGGGTCGGTGACCATTTGCATGACACGCTGGCGGGTTTCCTCCGGCGTGGCAGCCAGTTCAATGTGGTTGTTCAGGCTTTTGCTCATCTTTTGCTGACCGTCAATGCCGATGACTTTGGGCACCTGAGTTACTTTCATTTGAGGTTCGATCAGTACCTGTGTATTGTAGCGATGGTTGAACGAGCGTACTGTTTCGCGGGCAAATTCCAGGTGGGGTGCCTGGTCCACGCCAACCGGCACCACATCCGCTTTGTAAAGCACGATATCAGCGGTCATCAATACCGGGTAGCCCACCAGACCATAATTGACGTTGTGAGGCTGTTCACGGGCTTTTTCTTTGAAGGTGGGTAAATCGGTTAGTTTGCCCAGCGGCGTAACCATCGAAAGGTAGGTATGCAGCTCCATTACCTGCGGCACATGGGACTGGACGAAGACAATCGATTCCTCCGGGCGGATACCCACTGCCAGCCAGTCCAGGGCCATTTCATAGGTGTTTTGGCGCAGGTCGAGGGTGGTTTCCAGCGTGGTCAGGGCATGCACATCCACAATGCAATAAATGCAATCGTAATCTTCCTGAAGGGCAACATAATTCAGCATGGCGCCGAGATAATTGCCTAAGTGCTGCCGCCCGGTAGGGCGTGCACCGGAGAAAACTCTTCCTTTTTTTGCCATAAACTTAACCGCCTTCCTTGATGAAAGATAAGAGCAAATTTTGAACTTCGCCGGGTTCGGCATGACGATGGGTTTGCAGTTTGGAGTAGATCAACTTTCCGTTGACGGTTACTTCAAAGCAGCCTCCATCGGAGGGAATCAGGGTCATTCGTTCGATACGTGCTTCATGTTGTTTGAGCAGACTTACCATCAAACTGATGGCTCTTTCGGTGTAACGTCAGACTGCACAATATTCAATAGTAATCTCCAGTTTCATTGTTTGGCTCCCGCTTTGGAATTGGCTGAATTATAATTCATCTGGCGTTGTATGAAGAGTATACCACTGCAAAAACGGCTATTCGATTTGGTGATCACCCTGCTGGGAATGGTCATTGCTTTGCCGCTCATGGGTATCATTGCTCTGGTCATCTACCTCAAAGAAGGCAGCCCGGTTTTGTTCAAACAGCCGCGCCCCGGTCTGGGGGGCAAAATTTTCACCCTCTACAAGTTCCGCACCATGCGTAATGCCGTGGACAGGCACGGCAACCTGCTGCCGGATGCCGAACGGCTGACACGACTGGGTAAATTTTTACGTTCCACCAGCCTGGATGAATTGCCGGAGCTGTTCAACGTCCTGCGCGGTGAAATGAGTCTGGTTGGGCCGCGTCCGTTGCTGGTGGAATATCTACCCCGTTACACCCCGGAACAAGCCCGCCGCCATGAGGTTCTGCCGGGAATCACCGGATGGGCGCAAATCAACGGGCGCAATGCGCTGACGTGGGAAGAAAAGTTTCGGCTGGATGTTTGGTATGTGGACCACTGGTCGTTATGGCTGGATGTGAAAATTCTCGCCCTGACTTTGTGGAAAGTGCTGCGCCGGGAGGGCATCAACGCCCCCGGATCGGAGACGGCAGAGCCGTTCATGGGCAGTCCAGAAAAATCCGGTCAGGGAACGCTGAGGGGGTAAATCCAGCCTTCTTCCAGTTCCCGCAAGGTTTTCCGCACCAGTTCCAATTTTCCTTCGGTCAGGCGCTCCGGGTTGACCTCGCTAATCTGTGTGACGGCCTGCCAGAGGCTGCCTTCGTCGCCGTTTCGCCAGTTTTGCCATGCCTTTTCCAGCGCGGTAAGCCAATCCGCTTGCAGCGTGGCAATCCACTGATTGCGGTACTCCTCCGGAGCGGGTATGACGGACAAAATGGCAATATTCTGGCGTGTAATCTGATCGAGCAAGGCCGGCTGCAAGAGAGCGGAGTCGGAAAGGTAGATGGTTTCCAAACGGTTTTGCTGGAGCGCATCAAACGCGCCAACCCAGCCTTGCGGGTCTGAATTTGGGGAAAAAGTTGTCGTCTGAGGGAACAACACAATTGGGGCGAAAACCGGGGCGCACCGGCCGCACAGGTAACGGCCTCCGTTCTTAAAAGCATCCTCCATCTGGTTTACAAGCGGATCATCCTGACGAAACATCGCTCCGGAGCGAAAGTCGGGAGCCACGAGTGTGGTAATGAAACCGGCGATGAACGCCTGATTCGCCTTAGAGGAACGGATTACACTGACATTCGGGGAGGCTGGGGTAGAATCGTCGTTAAGGATGATCAGCCTCAGATTGGGAAAGCGCGAACCCCACTCGGTGGTCTGCGAATCGGCTGTGGATAAGACGACCAGTTGCAGATTCTCCGGTGGAGTGTTCAGATCAGCCGGCGTTCGTATCTCAAGGGTGAGATTATCTGCGGCGGCTTTTTGTTCCAGCCAGGGTTGGATACTGGTGGCGGTCATTTCTCCGCCGGGGGGGATAACCAGCCAGACCAGGCCGGGCAAAGGGGTGGTGGGTGACGGCTGGACAGGGCCGGGCTGGTTTTCGCCATTGGAATAACTGGTTGGTTGGGATGTTGGAACACTGGTCGGGTTGGTGGTACAGGCGCCGAGTAATCCAACCATCAATAGCACAGAAGCGATTAACATTTTTCGGAAAGACAGGAGGGAGGACATGGGCTAATTTTACCCGGAAATGCTTTTTTAAGTCTGTATTATAATTGTCTTATGATTGAGATAAACATTCCCGGCCGCGGCGAATTAAGGCTCAACCATCTGGTTTGTGATGTGAATGGCACACTGGCCTTGGATGGCAGGCTGATAGACGGGGTTGGACGCAGCCTCTCGATTTTAAAAGACCGCCTGACGATTCATCTGATCACCGCCGATACCC
This sequence comes from Bellilinea sp., assembly GCF_034432615.1. Taxonomy (GTDB): domain Bacteria; phylum Chloroflexota; class Anaerolineae; order Anaerolineales; family Anaerolineaceae; genus Bellilinea. The sequence goes on from NZ_DAOUBL010000104.1 coordinate 4,812, forward strand.
ACGGCAGGCAGGAATTGATTGACCGCCAGTTGAATTTGACCGCCCACCGCCTTAAAGCCGGCAACCAGGCTGAACAGAAGGCTGAATTTGTCCGCTCGCTGGGCGCTGCTCAGGTGATCGCGATTGGGCAGGGCGCTAATGATGCGGCAATGCTGGCGGAAGCGGCGTTGGGAATTTGTGTGTTTTCACGCGAAGGGGTCTCCACCGCCGCCTTGCAGGCGGCCGATATTGTTGTGCCGGATATTTTGAGTGCGCTGGAATTGCTGGAAAAACCGCTTCGACTGATTGCTACCTTACGTCAATGAGTATTCCAAGCAGTGAACCTTTGCTCCCTGAGGATGAAAATCGTCTGCCGCCTGCCCGGCGGCGGCGCGTCCGGCGTTCGCTGCTGCCAGCAGGAGGTGATGAGCGCTCAGCCTTTTTAGAGCAGCTCGCTCATCAGGTAACCCCCGGGTATGAATTTTTCCTTTTCACGTTTCTGGCAGGTGTGATTCTGGGTGTCGCAATTTTACTGGATTCGCCTGCTTTTTATTTACTGGCTGTGTTGTTTGCACCATTTTTAGGCCCCGTTTTGGGGCTTTCGCTGGCGGTGGTAGTCGGCTCGGGCCGATTTTTCCTCAAAGCATTGGGCAGTCTGGTCATTGCCTGTATGCTCATTTTTGGTTTGTGCCTGCTGGCTGGCGGTATTGGCAAAGCGTTTTTACCGGGCAGCACCCTTACGCTTCCGGTCAATTTTTCCCTGTTTTCTATCCCCAATTTCATCGTTCTGGCAATTGGGGTTGGGCTTGCCAACTACATGCTGGTGCGTTCCCCCCGTCAAAAGCCGCTGGTTGCCAGCGTAGCCATTGCCTACGAGTTATTGCTGCCGCTGGGGGTGGCAGGCTTTTCGTTGAGCTATGGTCTGCCCGGCTCCTGGGTGGATGGACTCATCGTGTTTGTTGTTCATCTGGCATGGTCAGCGCTGGTCGGTTCAATGGTTTTGTTTGTGATGGGATTAAAACCCGCCAATGTATTTGGGTATACGCTGGGGTCGTCCATCATTCTCATCAGCCTGATTGCGGTGGTACTGATCACCGGATTAATGACGAGCCAGCCCATCGTGGTGGCTACTTTGCCTACTCCAACCCATACGCTTACCTGGACTTCAACGGCGCCAGCCCAACCTCCCGCCACACCAACCCTTACCCCATCTCCCCCGCCGCCAACACAGTCACCTACCGCGACCATTCAACCGACCTTTACGCCTACTGTGACGGTAACTCCCCAACCGACCCCGGTTTGGGCGCGGGTATTTGCCCCTCAGAGTGATGGCGCCATTGTGCGCGAAGAACCGGATGGAAAAGCACTCACTTCCTTGTTAAATGGCAGTCTTGTTCAGGTGATTTCCGACCCGGTTAAAGGGAACGGGAATACGCTTTGGGTGCAGGTGAGGACTGAAAACGGATTGGTGGGTTGGATGGTGCAGGCTCTCCTTGCAACTGCCACCCCTGCACCGGGATGGTAAATGGAATAAAAACAGGTAAAATGCAGGGCGAATAACCCTGATATATTTTCACAACAGGAGATTGGTATGACAATTCACTTTGGCACGGATGGATGGCGTGCAGTTATCTCGGATACTTTCACTTTCAACAACTTGCGTCTGGTTACTCAGGCAATTGCCGATGCTGTGGCAACTGATGGCTGGCTGAACGGCGCGGGGAATGGACTCAGCCCGGATCCGCGGGTGATGGTGGTGGGATTTGATACCCGCTTTCTTTCGGACCGCTATGCCGCAGAAGCCGCGCGCGTGCTGGCTGCCAATGGTTTCACGGTACATCTGGCACAAGCGGATGCACCCACGCCAGCAATTTCGTATGCGGTGCGCCACTTGAATGCCATTGGCGGCATTATGATTACTGCCTCGCACAATGCGCCCCGTTATAACGGAGTCAAGCTTAAAGCAGCCTTTGGTGGTTCGGCATCCCCTGAACAATGCCGCAAGGTGGAAGTTTACCTTAACGATAACGAAGCTCAGGCGCGCGGTCCAAACCTGATGGAGTTTGAGCAGGCGCGCCAGTTGAAACTCATTCAACGCTTTAATCCAATTCCAGCCTATACCGAGCACCTGCGCCAGTTGATTGATTTTGACCTGATTGCAGAAAACCCTCAGCGGATTGTAGTGGACTCGATGTACGGTTCCGGGCGGGGTGTAATTCGTTCGATTTTGCAAGGAACGGGCTGCGAAGTGTTCGAGATCCGTGGCGAAATGAATCCCGGTTTTGGCGGGGTTCATCCCGAACCGATCAGCCGTTATTTGGGGGCACTGGCGGGGGCAATTGCTACCGGTGCCGGTAGTTTTGGCCTGGCGACGGATGGTGATGCGGATCGGATTGGTGCCATGGATGAACGCGGAAATTTTGTGGACCCGCACAAAATTATGGCGCTGGCTTTGCGTTATCTGGTCAAGAAACGCGGCTGGCAGGGTTCGGTGGTTCGCACTGTATCCACAACGCGGATGATTGACCGGCTTGCCCGCAAGTATGAATTACCTCTGCACGAAACCCCGGTTGGTTTCAATCACATTGCCGATTACATGCTCAAAGAAGAGGTGCTGATCGGCGGTGAGGAATCCGGCGGAATTTCCTTTAAAGGGCATATCCCTGAGGGAGATGGCATTTTAATGGGGTTGTTGATCGTTGAAATGGTCGCCGATTCCGGCGGGAGCCTGGTTGATCTGGTAGATGATTTACTTGCAGAAGTTGGACCGGCTTTTTATGAACGGCGCGACCTGCGTCTGAAGCATCCGGTGGCCAAAGATAAGATGACAGCCCGTTTGCAAAATGAAGCCCCGGCTCAAATTGGCGGAGAAAAAATCATTGAGATCAGCACCCGCGATGGGGTTAAGTACATTTTGTCCGATGATTCGTGGTTGTTGATCCGTCCCTCCGGCACTGAACCCGTTTTGAGGGTGTACGCAGAGGGGCGTTCAATGGATATGGTCAAAGAGCTGTTAAGGTACGGAGAGGAAGTTGCAGCCAGCGTTGCCTGAAAATGCAACCTGTCGCTAGAGTTAAAACAACAATCCCCGACGGGTTTCGCCGGGGATTGGCTTTTTTTGAGGAGCAAGTGCACCCGCGTGTCGGTTGACAGCCGGCTATCTATAAAGTTTCAAACCACTGACGACTAACCGCTGGTGGAAAGCCGCAACCGCCGGACAACCAGCACCACGAAGATCAGCGCCAGAGCCACCCCAAACATGCCGGGCAAACCGACCTCATCCATGAAACCGGTATTGGGTAAGGCTGTCGAAGTGGGGACAATTGTGCCGGGACCGGGTGTGGGTGGAACGGTTGGACTGCCCTGAGCCACTGCGGTAAGAAAGGCAGCGACCGTAGCCGTACGGGCAGCCGAGTCACCTTCCGCAAGGACACCAGAGGTAGCCGTCGGTTGGGGTGTGCTGGTGGCAATCACCACTACTACCGTGGGTGTCCAGGTCGGCGGCAGGACGGCTTTTTCGGTCATGCGCCGGATTTCCTGTACGTAGATATCGGTAGCCTGCTGGGCAATTGCCGTATTTTGGGCGTTGATTTGGGCGGCCTGCTGGGTGTATTCACCGGCGCGGTTGCGGTTGACGATCACGAATATGATGATCACCACTACCGCCAGCACGAACACGCTGGCAATCACGCCGACCACAAGCCAGAAGGTTTTGTTGCTTTTTGGTTCGCCCTCTTCTTCAAGTGGCTGTTCTTCCTGAAAGTCAGGTTTGAACTCTTCAAATGGGTTTTCTTCAGGACTGTTATTGTCTATGTTCATGGGTGCTTCTCCTAGAGGTTATTCTAGCACATCCAGGTTTGTAAGTGGTAACGAAATCTGCTGGTTATTTTCCAAACGAATTTCGGCAACCTGAGCTCGCAGACCTCCCGGCAGGGTGACCCGTGCCGGCCGGATGGCAGTCAGTGTGCCGATTTCACCTGCGTAAGGCGCGCTGAGAATGCGCACAGTTTGTCCAACAGTAAACTCCACCGCATCCATAGGTGTTTGACCCTGCGAAGGCAATGGGACAACCACCTCGGGTCGTTCGCCAATTTCCGGATTCCAGTTGGTGTTAATGGATACTTCCCGTTTTTCATGGGTCTTGAGCAATCGAAAAGCGGCGCGGTTCATGGGGATTTGTCCAAAACCTTCGGTGACCATGATGGGAACAGTGCATTTTTGGGCAGCGGCAATCAAAGCGGCCGAGATGCTGCCTACAATCAATCCGCGCAACGGCAGTTCTTCGGCGGCGTCCAACGCATCCGGTTTATGGATGAAACCGCCAACAACAATCGAACCGCGTAAACTCATATCCAGATTGGCTCGATGAATCTCCTCATCCGCTTGTGAAGCGGCAAATTGCAACATGCCGCTGTTGATTTGACCATTTCCCCAAACGCCTTGAATCAGCGCTCCGTGGGTTTCGATCACCACGCCGCGCTCGGCCAGCACCTCGCTTACAACGCCATTCAAACCTGCTTTCAGTTCAAAATGTTCCCCTGCTTTTTCGAGCAGAATCTGGCCGCGCTGAATGGAAACGATGGTCGAATCAAGCGGGGCGCGAATGACTTTGGGGAGCAGTCCGCCGGTTTGGGCGAGAATATCTCCCTTTTCGACCCGTTCACCAACCTTTCTCTCGATCAAGCGATGCGCCTGTTCAGCCCTTCTCAACCCCAAAATGCGGCGCACATCCACCAGAATATGGCTGCCAGGCAGGTCGGCTTCGGCAACGACATAAGCGGCGTTGACCTCCTGCCCAACCCGCGCCAGAATGCGCCCCTTGCCCGGTAACATGCGTGCCCGGCGAATGTGTGCCAATGGGAGAATGTGGGTGACTGTGGCGATCATTTTCCTTGTGACCTCAATCAACAAAGTGCAACTTTTATACCAGATTTATACGCCAAAGCCGGCTGCCCATTTTTTGAGCATATCGCGCCGCCGGGCGGCATCTGCCGGTAAAGAGATGGGACGGCCGCGAGCATCCACAATGACACCGCACACCCCGCCGATGACTTTAAATGAGCGGGTGGTATCTTTGCCGGTGGGGTCAATCGTGATCGGCCGAAGGGGTTGAAGGTGGACTTTGGCAGTTTGTCCAGCCTGAATGGGTAATGCGGTTATGCTGCCTTGCCGAATTTCCAGACTCACCTGGTTGCCGGCTTCGTATTCCACCTTCACCCTTAGAATGCTTGTCCCGTAGCGGGCGTTACTGAGCGGCGTGATGACCGTTCCAAGGTTGAGATACGCATTCGATTCAATGACCTGAACCGGCAGGATGGTGTTGTTGGTCGAGATAATGCCCAACGCTGCTGTCAGGCCATGCGCGTCCTGAACAAAGGTGGTAATCCCATACGGTTGAAGTCCATCTGCCAGCATCATCAGGCTGATTTGGGGCGACCATTGGGTGAGAGGCATGCCGGCTGCCAGAATCGGTTCGGTTAGTAATGGGGCATTGGGGTAACGGGCGCGGTGCTGGTTCAATCCGCTCCACAGGATTTGGCGAATGGCAGCCTGTTCAATGGCAACCGTTTCGGCGGTGATGGGCAGCAGCGCAGGGTGCAGTGTTTTATGCCAGAGATAATCTTCCACCACACTTTCAGGGATGTGAATGGGCAGCCAGCGGGCAATTTCCGAAACCGGAACGACGCGCAATGCCTGGGCAATGCCCGTTCCCGTTCCCATTGGAAACACACTCACTTCGGAGTTGCCCTGAAAAGCGGTGGCTACAATCAGGTTGCCTGCCCCTAAATCAACACCCATGACTCCTTTTGCAGGGTTATTGATACGGCTCAGGAAACGAATCATTCTGGCAAAGGCGAAAGGCGCAGAAAGCGGTTCTACTGCCAGAATGGAACGATAGGATTGCAATCCCCCAATCTGACGCGAGCGGATGTGAAATTCGGCTTCAGCGAGGACATCTTGGGCGGGGGAAAGATTTTCAACATCAATCTCCGGCCGCAGATTGGGGG
>NZ_DAOUBL010000105.1:0-2870 GCF_034432615.1 Bellilinea sp.
CCCGAGCCTACTTTAAGCCCTGATAGATGACTCAAGTGGAGAGACGGTATGGTAAATCACGATCAATTTTGCGAAGTTCTGATTGAACTGGAAGACACGCTGGTTGAGCAGTTTCGACAGATTCAACAACTGATTGAATTGACCCTGAGCGAGCGTCAGGCCTTGCTGGAAAACAGTGACAGCCTGATGAATATTGTTGAAGAAAAAGAAGTGCTGCTCGACCGGTTGGGAGTATTGGAGGATAACCGCCGCAAAGCCGTGCAAAAACTGGCTCTGGAGCGCGGAATTGTATCGGATGAGACCTCGATTGCCGAACTGCTCCCTTACCTGGACGAGAGTGAAGCCCGGCGCGTTACGCGCCTGGTGGAGGGAATTACCAGCCTTGCCCGAGAGGCGCGCCAGTTGAATGATTACAATCAGGCGCTGGCAGTAACCCGTCTGGACTGGCTGCAAGCCGCCCAGGTCTTTCTGGTTGGGGTGGTGCAGCCCGAGCCGGCTTATGCCCCGCCCTACAAGGCCCGACCGGCGGCGGAGGCTGCCAATTTTGGCATGGACTACCGTGCCTGAAGGGAGGGGTCAATGCCGGGAATCTCTTCAGGAATTCACATTGCCCTGCAGGCCATACTGGCACACGCTCAAACCATTGAGGTGATTGAGCACAATGTTGCCAATGCCAACACACCGGGTTACCGCCGCCAATCGGCGATTTTGGAAGCAACCGTGCCTTCCCCCATCCTTGCAGCGCACAAGGGGATGGGGGCAGGTATGCGCGGCGGTGGGGTGCGGGTTGCCCAGATTCAACGCTTCAACCTGGAATTTTTTGACGGGCGCTACCGCTCGGTTTCGGCCAGCGCCAAATACTGGGAGGCGCGCCGCGATATTCTGGTGCAAATTGAGGCCACTCTTGCGGAAACTTCGCAGGATGGTCTCATCAACAAACTGGATCAGTTCTGGAACAGCTGGCAGAATCTGGCGGGCGACCCGGCCAACCTCAGCCTGCGGGTCAGTTTGCTGGATGATGCCCGGGTTCTGGCCGAGGGATTCAACCGGCGCTGGGAGCAGCTCCAGCAAATCCGGCTCGATCAAAACCAGGCGGTGATCAGTCAGGTGGAACAGGTCAATGCCTATGCCGATGAAGTTGCCCGCCTCAACAAAGAAATTGCCCGCGTTTTCTCCACCGGCGAGCGCCCCAATGACCTGCTGGATCAACGCGACCGGGTTCTGGATCGTTTGGCGGAATTGACCGGCGCCGTTGCCCACGAGCAGAAAAACGGCGAGGTCATGGTTTCGATTGGCGGGCATGTGCTGGTGATGGGGGTACAGGCGCTGCATCTGACCACCCGCCCGAAAGCCGGCGATACCCCGATGGTGGAAGTGGTCTGGCAGGCCGATACACCCCCGCAGACGGTCAATCTGGCTGGCGGCTCGTTGAAAGGCATTTTGGAAGTGCGCGATGAGGTCATACCGCAGCAGATTCAGGGACTGAATACGCTGGCAGGTCAGATGATTCAACAGGTCAATGCCCTGCACAGCAGCGGTTTTGGGTTGAACGGAGCAACCGGCTTACCGCTCTTCAACGGCACAGATGCAATTACCATGCGTTTGAATGCAGCGGTGGATGCTCAGAGCCTGGCAGCCGCCGATGATTCCGGGCAGCCGGGCAACAACGCGGTTGCCATGGCCATTGCGGCATTGCGTAACCAGCCAATTGCCGGGCTGGGAAATGTATCTCCCAATGAATATTACAACGGGCAAATCACATCATTTGGCGTACTGACCAAAAATGCCACCCAAAATAGTAGCACTCATGGGCTGGTTGCCAAAGCCCTCAACGATCAGCGCGAGGCGGTTGGGGGGGTATCGCTGGATGAAGAAGCGGCAAATCTTGCCAAAGCGCAGCGCGCTTATCAAGCAGCAGCCCGTGTGCTGACGGCGTATGACGAGATGCTGGATCGCATCATCAATGGGCTGGGCCTGGTCGGGCGGTAATGGAAAGGCAGGGATGAAAACATGCGTGTAACCCATCAAGGAATGATCAACAATACCATTGCTCATTTATCCGGTAATATGGATCAAATCGCCCGCCTGCAAAGCAAAATTGCTGCCGGCAAGAAAAATCTGTCCCCCTCCGACGATCCAGTGAACACCTCGCAAAGTCTGACCATGCGTTCTACACTGAATAACCTGCAAGCCTACCGCAGCACCAACGAATTGACCCGCGAGTGGATGGAAGCCGCTGATTACAGCCTCGAACAATTACAGACGATTGGTGTGCGGGCGGTAGGGCTGATCACACGCGGTTTGAGTGATACCATGGGAAGCGATGAGCGCCAACATGCGCTGGCTGCCGAAATTGACGGCATGATTGCCCAAGTGGTTCAAATTGGGAACTCGACCCACAAAGGTGAATACATTTTTGCCGGTTTTCAGCTGCACACCCAGCCGTTTGTGATGAGTGATCCGAATACACTCGTCTATCAGGGGGATAACGGCCTTTTACAGCGCGCAATTGCGCCCGGTCAGTCGGTGGTGATGAACCTGCCCGCAGAACCCGTCTTTCGTCCGCTGGTTGAATCACTGATAGCTGCCCGCAATGCGCTGCAATCAGCCAGTTTTGATCGGAATGCTTTACAAACGGCCTTTACCCAGTTAGAATCAGCGCTTGACGCAGTGGATGCGCAGCGCACGGGGCTGGGCACACGAATGCGGCAGGTGAAGGCAGCCAGTGATGGGATTGATAAGACTGAAATTGAGCTGAACAGTCTGCTTTCCAAAAGAGAAGACCTGAACATGGCGGAAGCCATTACCCTGCTGCGCGGTCAGGAAACGACCTATCAGGCAGTACTGGAAGTCAGCCGGCGTGCCATATC
>NZ_DAOUBL010000106.1:0-8006 GCF_034432615.1 Bellilinea sp.
GCCGAGAAGAAATCCAGGGCTTCGCTGACGGTCAAATCCAACACTTCGGCAATATTTTTCCCCTTGAGGCGCACCTGCAACGTTTCGCGGTTGAAACGTGCCCCATGGCAGACATCACACGGAACATACACATCTGGCAGGAACTGCATTTCAATGCGCAGCTGCCCCTGCCCCTGGCAGGCCTCGCAACGCCCGCCATGCACATTGAAGGAAAACCGCCCGGCTTTGTAGCCACGCAGTTTACTTTCGGGGAGTTCGGCAAACAACTTGCGAATTTCATCAAACAGGCCGGTATACGTACCGGGATTAGAGCGCGGCGTCCGCCCGATCGGCGATTGGTCAATGTTGATAATTTTGTCGAGATGTTCTAGGCCTTCGATGCGTTCATATTCTCCCGGCTGAGTGTGGGCGCCATTCAAATCACGGGCAAGCGCATTGTAGAGCACATCTACCATGAGAGTGGATTTTCCGGAGCCGGAAACGCCGGTGATGCACACCAGTTTTCCCAGCGGTATGCTGACATCCAGATTTTTCAGATTGTTTGCCCGCGCGCCAACGATACGCAAGGTTTTACCGTTGCCATTCCGGCGTTTGGGCGGCAGCGGCACCTGCTGGCGGCCAGAGAGGTATGCACCCGTCAGCGATTTTGGGTTTTCCAGAATCATTTGCGGGGTACCTTCTGCAACAATATAACCGCCGTGTTCTCCCGCACCCGGCCCAAGGTCAATTACCCAGTCCGCCGAACGAATGGTTTCCTCATCATGTTCCACGACCAGAACGGTGTTCCCCAGATCGCGCAGTCCCTTGAGGGTGGCCAGCAAGCGGTTGTTATCGCGCGGGTGCAGCCCAATGGATGGTTCATCCAGCACGTACAACACCCCCATCAGCCGGGAACCAATTTGGGTGGCAAGCCGGATGCGCTGGGCCTCCCCGCCTGAAAGGGTGCTTGCCGATCGGTTGAGGGTCAGATAATCCAGACCCACATCCACCAGAAAACCCAGCCGCGCTTCAATCTCTTTCAGTACCCGGCCGGCAATTGCCTGATCGCGCGCCGAGAGGGGCGTTTGAGGGCCGTTCAGGCGTCGTACCCACTCTAAGGTACGGTTAACCGGCCAGGAAGTTACCTCGACGATATTGAAGTTATCCACAGTGACTGCCAGCGCTTCAGGTCGTAAGCGGCTACCCTGACAGGTCGGGCAGGGGCGGTCGCTCATAAACTCGGTGATTTTATTGCGGATATATTCCGAAGAAGTTTCCCGAAAGCGTCGTTCCAGATTGGGAATGACCCCTTCGAAGGCAGTTTGATACGAGGATTGCCGGTCGTTACGGCCATGAAAGTGAATGCGGATTTCCTCCCCCCCTGTTCCGTAAAGGATTTTATCCAGTTTTTCCCTGGGGATGGATTTGACCGGAGCGTTCAGGTCAATGTGATACCGCGCCGCAACCGCTTCGACCATTTGCCAGTAATACCCGCCCTGATCACGCGGACCGTTCCATTCCAGTGCAATGATTGCCCCATCATTCAGCGAGCGTTCCTTATCTGGAATCAGCAAGTCCGGGTCAATTTCCAGTTTACTGCCCAACCCCTGACAGTCGGGGCAGGCGCCGTGCGGGGTATTGAAAGAAAAAGTGCGCGGTTCGATCTCCGGCAGAGAAACACCGTGCTCCGGGCAGGCTAGATGCTCCGAGAAGAACAAATCCTGCCCAGGATCGGTGGAGAGATTTTGAACGATCAGGTAGCCTTCACCCACCTTCAGGGCAGTTTCCACCGAGTCGGTCAACCGCGAGCGGGCAGCCTGTTCCTCTTCGGCATTTTCCGCTTTGCTCAGCACCAGACGGTCAACCACAGCCTCAATGTTGTGTATTTTGTAACGGTCAAGCGTAATTTCCTCATCCAGTGAATAAACAGTGCCGTCCACCCTCACCCGCACAAAACCGGCTTTGCGGATTTCATCAAAGACCGCCTGATAGGTACCTTTCCTGCCGCGTACAATGGGGGCAAGGATCAAAATCCTTGTCCCTTCCGGCATTCTTTCAATGGCGTCCACAATTTCCTGTGCCGATTGGCGCACCACCTCCCGTCCGCACACCGGGCAATGGGGAATGCCGACCCGCGCAAATAACAAACGGAGATAGTCATACACTTCGGTAACCGTCCCAACAGTTGAACGCGGATTACGCGAAGTGGCTTTTTGATCAATGGAAACAGCCGGTGAAAGCCCCTCAATCGAATCAACATCCGGCTTCTCCATTTGCCCTAAAAACTGACGAGCATACGCCGAGAGCGACTCGACATAACGGCGCTGTCCCTCGGCAAATATCGTATCGAAGGCCAGCGAACTTTTACCCGACCCCGAAAGACCGGTAATCACCACCAGTTGATCGCGGGGAATTTCAACGGTGATATTTTTTAAGTTGTGCTCGCGAGCACCGACTACCCGAATAACATTTTGGGTCATGGCTGAAAACCTTTTTTAGAAACTATATTCTATTATAACATGCCTTTCGGGCATGAAAGCAATTTTGAATCAGGCAATCCATAATTTTACCGCAAAACAAAACTGCCCCGTCATTGTTAATAACTCTTAACCTCTTTTTCGCCCATTGATTACAGCCTCTATGTATAATCTTTTCATTCCGAGAAATTATTTTGGAGAGAAAAAATCATGGAAGAACAAAAACGCAAGCGCGCAATTTGGGCATGGACGATGTACGATTGGGCAAATTCGGCTTTTGCCACCACCATGATGGCAGCTGTGCTACCCGTTTATTACACTTCAGTGGCGGCCGCCAACCTCCCGCCCAACATTGCTACCGCTTACTGGGGCTTTACCACTTCCATATCTGCCCTGATCGCCGCATTAATCAGCCCAATCCTCGGCGCAATGGCCGATTTCAGAGGCGCTAAAAAACGCTTTCTGACCATTTTTATGATGCTGGGCGTAACCGGCACCGCCCTGCTTTACTTTGTCCGCACCGGAGACTGGCTGCTGGGTTCGCTCTTCTTTATTTTGGGAAACATCGGCTTTGCCGGCAGTCTGGTTTACTACGACGCTTTACTGCCCCATGTGGCCAGACCTGAGGAGCTGGATCAGGTTTCCTCACGCGGTTACGCCATGGGCTATATCGGCGGGGGTGTACTGCTGGCAATCAACCTGGCGATGATACTGATTGTGCCCGGTTTCTTTCCGCCCGAACAGGAAGCCGAAATTACCCAACTGATGACCAGAATGGCATTTTTAACGGTTGCGGTGTGGTGGTTTATCTTCACCCTGCCCCTGCTGCGTCATGTTTCGGAGCCCAAACGGCGCATTCTGCCGGGCGAAGAAAAATTCAACCCGATTCAAGCCAGCTTCAGCCGCTTAGGCACCACCTTCAAAGAAATCCGCAATTACCGCGATCTCTCCATTTTCCTGCTGGCTTTCTGGATCTACGCCAACGGAATCAGCACTATCATTACCATGGCTACCGCCTATGGCAACGAAATCGGCATCGGACAGACTACCCTGATTGGCACCTTGTTGATGGTCCAGTTTCTGGCTGCCCCGTTTGCCATCCTGTTCGGCCGGCTTGCCAAACGAATTGGGCCAAAAAAGGCAATTTATCTCAGCCTGTCGGTTTACACCCTGATCTCCATCATGGGCTATTTTCTGCAATTTGAGTGGCAGTTCTGGGCATTGGGTGCCATGGTTGCCACGGTGCAGGGCGGCAGTCAGGCGCTCAGCCGTTCGGTGATGGGGCGCATGATTCCCAAAAGCAAATCGGCTGAGTTTTTCGGTTTTTTCAGCGTGTTTGAAAAGTTTGCCAACATCGCCGGGCCGTTCTTGTTTGGTGTGGTCTCCACACTGACGGGGGCCAGCCGCTTGAGCATTGTTTCATTGATTTTCTTCTTTGCAATTGGCATGGCACTGCTCAGCCGGGTGAATATCGAACGCGGTATGAAAGTAGCCGAACAAGAAGAGCAAACCCTGATCGATCAGGAGGCTCTCACTCAAACCGCATAGGTTTCATCCCCACAATCCGCTTTGTACGGCTGCAAACCACAGAGCGACCAGTAAAATCACCATGCCAATGGAGATGGTCAGTGCAGTAATCAAACGGCTGCGCATGCTCCCCTCCTCCTATACCAGATCAAACCGTTCGGAGTGAACATCGCCGGAAAAGAAACCCATTTTAGTCAGGCTATCCTCAACGGAGTTCATCATGGGCAGCGGCCCGCACACAAAAATTTCTGTGCGGTCTTTCCGGCGCTCCGGCGGCAACCAGCGCTCAAGCACCTTACGGGTAATATAGCCCGTTTCACCCTCCCAGCCGGCGGGAGGTTTCTCCAAAACATAGACCACCCTCAAATTCAAACGATTCTTCAATTCCTCAATTTCTTCGATGAGGGTTAAACTTTCCAGGTCTCTGCCGCCGTAAATCAAGAGCAACGGGCGCTGATCATTGCGCTGCGCCAGGGTATGCAGCATGCTCACCATTGGCGTGATTCCCACACCGCCGGCAATGAATACAAACTCTTTTGCGTCAGGGTGACGATCAATGCTGAATGCACCATAAGGGCCGTCCACGTAAACCTTATCACCGGGTTTTAACTCTTTAATCCTTTGGGTAAAGTCTCCCAATTCCTTAATCGTAAACCGCACACTCCCATCCGAGGCCGGCGCTGAGGAAAAGGAAAAGGGATGCTCGGCGTCCTTAAAAGGTGAGTTGAAAGCGGTAATCCATGCAAATTGACCCGGATGAAACTGCAGCCCGGCATGACCGTCGGGTTCCAGCACCAGCGACCAGCTGCCGCCGCGTTCCGCTTTGACCTCCCGCACCCGATAGGGAGTGCGCAGCAATTGCCATGGCTTCCAAACCCGGGTGTAAAACAGCAATCCTACAAAGAAAATCGAATAGCCCGCCCAGAGCAGCCGCTTCCATGGCTCATTGATATACCAGTTGACCCCCAGCACATGCAGCATGGCAAAGGCTACTGCGGCGGTTGCCAGCATGCCATGCCAGATTCGCCAGCGGGTATATTCAATTTTTAGCGGCTTACGCCACAAAGCCATCACAATTAATCCGGAAAGAGCCAGCAGGGATGTGACCGCAAAACGGGCACGCCAGGGGGTATCCGGCGAGAAGATATTCAAAATGCTGACCGGATGAATTTGTGGAATGAAAAGCAAAATGGGATGTACCAGAATGAGGACAAAAGCAAGGATCGAAATCTGGCGGTGAAAGTGATACACCACATCCGCGCCATAGGGGGCCTTGATTGTTTTGAAGCGGGCTGTCAGCGCAAATTGCAACGCCATCATCGCCAGCCCCACAAAACCCAACGCTACCGAAAACTCGCGGATGAACTCGCGGCCCGGCGGTCGGGGCGGCAGGAACATCACCAACACCGGTAAAAGTGTCAGAAACAGGTATACCAGAACCCAGAAGATCCCCTGAAAAATTCGATTGAGCCTGTGGTTGATCATCATTGCCCTCAAATTTCCCCTAATCATAACATACGCCCTGTCGGTGCGCTGTACCGGCAGGGCGTTTTTGTACAAAGATTATTATGGACAGATAAATAATACGCTATGGTGCAGTTATTTCATACAACTCGACCAGCACACCCCCGCTGCTCTTCGGATGGATAAACGCCATTTTTCGCCCCGGCAGTTCCAGCGGAGTTTCATTAATCAAGCGCACTCCTTTGGCTTTTAAGTCTGTCAGCATCCCTTCAATGTCTTCCACCTCAAAGCACAGGTGGTGCATTCCACCCCCGCGTTCGGCAAGGAATTTTGCCACACCGGTATCTTCACTGGTGGGGCGCACCAGCTCTACTTCGCTTTCGCCAACCGGAATGAACACAACCGTCGCTTTTTGACTGGGTACATCTTCAACATGATCCACTTTCAGACCCAACGCATCCCGCCAGAAAGCTAATGAAGCGTCCACATCCGAAACCGCAATTGCCACATGATTGATTTTTTTGATTTTCGCCATTTTTCACTCCTTGAACTAAATCCATGCCGGAGGTATGTATTCTCCCCACACTTTGCGTAACACACCGCAAATCTCTCCCAGCGTTACGTCGTTTTCCACCATCGTGATAAACAACGGCATCAGGTTTTCACTGCCTTTTGCGGCTGTTTCCAGTCGAGCCAGCAATTCACCGACCCTGGTTGAGTCGCGGCTGGCGCGTAGTTCTGCCAGACGCTGACGCTGCTGGCGCTCGATGGCCGGATCGACTTGCAGCGCCTCCAATTCCAGTTTTTCCTCCACTTGAAAAGCATTCACACCAACCACAATTTGTTCTTTATTTTCGACAGCCTTTTGATAGCGGTAAGCCGCCTCTTGAATCTCATTTTGGATGTAGCCGCTTTCGATGGCTGCCAGCGCTCCACCCATTGCATCAATTTTTTTAATGTACTCGCAGGCCCGCTCTTCAATTTCATTGGTAAGATATTCAATAATGTACGAACCGGCCAGCGGGTCTATCGTATCTGCCACCCCCGATTCGTAGGCAATAATCTGCTGGGTGCGCAAGGCAACCCGCACGGATTTTTCAGTCGGCAGCCACAGGGCTTCATCCATGCTGTTGGTGTGTAGGGATTGTGTCCCTCCCAGCACTGCCGCAAGGGCTTGAATGGCTACGCGAACGATGTTGTTTTCCGGCTGCTGGGCTGTCAGCGTTGAGCCGCCTGTCTGGGTATGAAAGCGCAGCATCCACGATTTGGGGTCCTGAGCGTGAAATCGTTCCCGCATGATTCTCGCCCACATGCGACGCGCTGCGCGGAACTTGGCAATTTCTTCCAGAAAGTTATTATGGGCCGCAAAGAAAAAGGATAATTGATCGGCAAATCGGTCCACCTCCAGTCCGGATTGCAGGGCTGCCTGCACATAGGCAATCGCATCCGCCAGCGTAAAGGCAACTTCCTGGACAGCCGTTGAGCCGGCTTCGCGGATGTGATAACCGGAAATGCTGATGGTGTTCCAGCGCGGAACATTCCTTCCGCAATATTGAAACACATCCGTTATTAGACGCATGGATGGTCCCGGCGGGAAGATGTAAGTTCCCCGTGCAACATATTCTTTCAGAATATCATTTTGAATGGTACCGCGCAGCCATTTTTCCTCAACCCCCTGCCGGCGTGCTACGGCAATATACATCGCCAACAGAATGGCGGCCGGGGCGTTGATGGTCATACTGGTGGAGACCTTATCCAGCGGAATTTCATGAAAGAGAATCTCCATATCCCGCAAGGAGGAAATGGACACCCCTACTTTTCCCACCTCTCCGCTGGCAATTGGGTCGTCGGCATCATAACCAATCTGGGTTGGCAAATCAAACGCCACTGAAAGCCCGGTTTGTCCCTGCTGAAGCAGATATCGGTAGCGGCGGTTGGATTCTTCAGCAGTGGCGTATCCGGCATACTGGCGCATTGTCCAGAATCGCCCGCGGTACATGGTTGGCTGAACCCCGCGGGTAAACGGGTACTCGCCCGGGAAACCCAACTCTTTGAGATAATCGCACTTGAAGGGCAGTCCCAGCCTTGGTAAAGGAATTTGCGAGGGGGTAAAAAATTCAGGTTGACGTTCCGGATACTTGGCAATCAGAGGTTTCAGGACTTCTTCTTCCCAACGTTTTCGTTCGGATTCAAGCGACATTTTTTTCCTCTTTCCGCAAAAGGGTGAACCTGATTTTAGTATACCGTAGCCGCCCTCAATTCGGACTGGAAGAATTTATGGTAAACTACAAACAAATATCCTGAACTGTTCAAAATTCCCTGGTCGGGGGTATTTTTTTGTGCACTTCAAGGAACAACTCTGATGACCCCATTCCTGCAACTCATCTTTGTCCTCACCATCATTCTTTTTGCATCGAAACTGGCCGGTTATCTGACCACCAAAATTGGTCAGCCGGCTGTGCTGGGTGAACTGCTGGTTGGCTTGCTGCTCGGCCCATCGCTCATAGATTTGACACATCTTGTCTTTATTACCGACCGTCATCTGGGCGAGGTGGTGGC
>NZ_DAOUBL010000107.1:0-15071 GCF_034432615.1 Bellilinea sp.
CCGGCAAATTTCATTTTTGGCTTAATTTCAATATTCGTGTTGCTTTCCGCAGCAGCGGTATTTTCCATAATACTTTTCTCCCAAAGGTCTTAATTACTGCGAGGTTTGATTATACCCCTAGCAGTTGGAACTGTCAATTAAAGAAGCGAGTGTTCAAGAAATAGTCTCTTATTCAGTGCGAATTCTCATTTGTCACGACTGTAGACTTCGAAAAGAAATCATACCCAATAAAAATGGCAGCCAGAAAGTATAGCCTCTAAAGGCAAGGGTGATAACCGCCGCGGCTTCAATGGGCACAGCCAGAGAATTCAGCGCAAAAGTGAGCAGCCCTTCCACGATGCCGATCCCGGCAGGTGTAGGAGAGATAATAACGAACAGATAGGCGATCGAAAAACCGGCGATCAGCTGTCCCGCTGTCACAGGTGTACCAAAGGCCAGAAACATCATTCCTAAAATGCTTACCAGCAGCAATTTGTTGAGGATGGTTAGACTGGCTGGGCGTACCCACCCATGGCGGAGATTTTGAATGGCTTTAACTCCTTCGCTGATTTCAGCAGCAAAACGAATGACTCTATCTTCACTGATTGCCTTTTTTTTGAAGAGAATACCCGTCGCATGGTTGAGAAAGCGGGTGATTTTCAGCAAGAGGCGGCTTAGACGTTCTTCGGAGCAGGATGCCAGATAAACCACCGAAATCATTGCGGTAACAAACAAGAAAAAAAGGATAAAGGCAAAGATTTCAAAAGCCCACAAAACCTGATAAAAAGCCAGGATGATCAAACCAAAGAATATAATCGTCAGTAAGCCGCAATAGTCAAAGATGAGGAATAACGCGCTGCCAACCATAATCCGTGCAGTGGAATGGCCGTTTTTCTGGGCATCCGAGTAAAATACGACCATGCCGCTCATGCCGGCACTCGGTGCAACAAGATTGATGAAGTTCACCGCAAGAAATAAACGTAAAACTTGCAGCAGGGATTTGTTCACTCCCACCAGCGAAAAAAGAGTTTGAAAGGTAGCGGCTGTTACCAAAATCCATCCAAATAACACGACAAAAGCCGCTCTGAGCCAGAGCCAGTTGCCTTTTTGCAGAACAAGCAGGACTTCCTGTAACTCGGTGAAACGGCTGATGATGAAAAGGATGCCGAGTAAAACCACAACGGCGATGATCAATTTTTTCACGGATTGATTATAAACGAGAAAAATCGAACGCAGGAAAAATTACTGGAATAAAACCAAAAAAGCACCCCCGATGTGTTCTGCCGGGAGTGCTTTTCAAACCTGCTCTATAAGGCTTAAGGAAAATTGACTACTTGCTGGTTTGGCTGGGCGCTTGTTTGTTGAGTAATAATTCAATCGCTTTATCGAGCTGCGGATCGCGGTTGGCTTTTTGATCGTCTTCCGTCAGCTCCACGATGACGTCGGGCATCAAACCCTCACCGTTGATTTGGCGCTCATTGGGAGTGAGCCAGCGGGCAATCGTGATCTTCACTGCGCCGGCATCATCTCTCAATTGCCGCCAGGTTTGCACAGTACCTTTTCCAAAGGTTTTCGTTCCGACCAGCAACCCTCTCCCGCGATCTTGGATGGCGCCGGCGGTAATTTCGGAGGCGGATGCTGAACCTTCGTTGACCAGGACCACCAGTGGGATGTCGGTTGCCAGGCCGCCCGGGCGGGCTTGATAGGTTACTTTTTCGCCATTGCCATATTGTTCAAGCATGATTACCCCATTCCCGATGAATTGGGAGGTAATGTTTATGGCTGTATTCAGATATCCACCGGGGTTATTTCGTAAATCGAGAATGATACCGGTGGGGTTGTTCCTTAACAATTCACGCAGTTTGGTGCGTAAATCGCGGTCCGTTCTTTCACCAAACTGGGTAATCTTGATATAAGCGATGTTATTGTCCAGCATTTTACCGCTTACGGTTTCCAGCGTAATTTTCTGACGGACAATGCTGAGCTCAAAGGGTTTCTCTTCCCCTTCCCGCAAGATGGTTAGCCGAACGGTTGTGCCAGCCGGGCCAAGAACCCGGCGCAAGACCAGCTGAGGATCGAGCGAGGTAACGTCTTCACCGTCAACGGCAATGATTTGATCGCCGGCTTTCAATCCGGCTTTTTCGGCAGGTGAGCCTTCCATCGGGCTGATAATGGTGAGGTATTTTCCGCTGGTATCTACCCAGGCGCCAATGCCTTCGTATTCACCTCGCAGGGGGGCGTTGGCCTGTTGATATTCGTCGTTGGTTAAGTATCCGCTGTAGGGGTCGCCCAGCGCTTCTAACATGCCGCGGATAGCGCCTTGCATCAATAATTGGTCGTCTACGGGTTGATCCACATAATTTTCGTGAACCAGATCCCATGCCTGCCAGAAGGGGCTAAACAGCGTTTCCCGGTCTATGGATTGTTGGGTGGCAGATGGCGTACCTGCGGGTGGGTTGTTGGAAAGAAGGGGAATATTGGGCAGGCTGACGGTGGAAGGGAGGCTGATTCCAGCCGCCAGGCCGATGCTGAAACTGACTCCCATCAAAATACCCAAGACGAGCAAAGCCAGTAGAGTTCGAATCACTTTTGAATTCATTATCAATACTCCATTAAGTGGTTTAACACAGGTTAAGTTATCACATGGGGGTTAAGTGAAAATGAAAATTTATTCCTCTGTACTATCTTTATTTTGGTTTAACTCTTTTAACCTGGCTACCTGCTCAGATAATTCTCGCAAAGGACGATCTTCCTTTTCCCAGGGATTATTAAGCGTTTTCATTGTTTCAGAAAGGATCGAAGCGTCGGATTGATTTGATCCTTTCCTGCGGAGCAGGGAAATCAGGCTTAAGTTTGTGACCAGCAGTAATATGGCAATAATGCCAAGAGCTATCCAACCCGCAATTGGAATATCGTTCATTTCTTCCTTGTCATTGAAATGCAGAAATTCGGCGTGAAAAGAGAGGTAAGTTCATGGATGGTTTGAATTTGAAGATGAGCCTCGGATGGCGAGCCATTTCTACCGACCTGAACGGTGAATATCCCCAGAGATCTGGCAGTGGATAGATTTCGGTGAGAATCTTCAAACAGAACACACCGGCTGATGTCGTGAACCCGGCTTTTTTTTAAAGCCAGCTGGAAGGCTTGAGGCATGGGTTTGCAATAGGGCGTAATATCCAAAACATCAATGATTTCATCAAAGCAACCATCCAGCTGAAGGGCATTAATCACCCGATTGGCGTGGGCGCGGTCACCATTGGTGAAGATAATTTTACGAAAAGGGAGCGTGTGAAGAATTTTTCGCAACTCAGGATCGGGTTTAAGGAATTGGCTTACCGGGACATCATGAACAAAGGCAAGGTATTCCTGCGCAGGAATGCCATAAAGCAATTCCAGACCGCGCAGTGTGGTGCCGTATTGGTGAAACATTTGATCACGCAGGACGATGGCGTCTGCAAGAGATAAACCAAGCCGTTGTTGAATATACTGGTTGATGCGCTCGCCAATTGCGTGCCACAAACCCGCTTCAGGAGGGTAGAGAGTATCATCCAAATCAAAAATCAGCAATTCAGGTTTCATGATTATTTTTGAGTATAATCCATTAGATAGATATCTGAAAAGAGCATGTAAAGGGAGTACAGGTTGCCGATTCGGATTTTAGCGGATGAAGTTGCTTCTCAAATCGCTGCCGGGGAGGTGGTTGAAAGACCGGCCTCGGTGGTCAAAGAGCTGATGGAAAACTCTCTGGATGCGGGGTCGCAACGCATCGAACTTCGCGTCGTCAATGCAGGTAAAGACCTTGTAGAGGTCAGTGATGATGGCTGCGGCATTCCTGCAGAGGAGTTGAGGCTGGCGGTTGCCCGTCATGCTACCAGCAAGTTGAACAGCGCCGAGGATTTGTTTCGGATTGAAACACTTGGTTTTCGCGGGGAAGCGCTGGCGTCCATTGCCTCGGTTTCGCGTTTGACCTTGATCTCGCGGGAGAAAAATGCGGAAATTGGAAAGAAAATTGTGGTTGAGGGAGGAAAACTGATCGCCAGCGAGTCGGTTGGCATTCCCGTAGGAACGCTGGTGCGGGTTGAAAACCTGTTCTTCAACGTGCCGGCCCGTCTCAAATTCCTGAAAAGCGACCTGACCGAAAAAAATCAAATCGTTCAATTGGTTTCTCGCTATACGCTGGCTTATCCGCAGGTTCGATTCCGGCTTGTTCAGGATGACAAAGAAGTCTTGCACAGCCACGGAAGAAACAACCGCCGTGAAGTGCTGGCTCAGGTCTATGGCAGCGATCTGGCAAAACAAATGCTGGAAGTGGAACTGGAGGACGAAGACATCCACATTGCAGGTTTCATCAGTCCGGTGGGAGTCAGTCGTTCGAACCGCAGGGAAATCACCTTTTTTGTCAATGGGCGCTGGGTTCAGGATGCCGGTCTTTCGACGGCTTTAATTCAGGCCTATCACACTTTGTTGATGGTTGGCCGTTACCCGATTGCCATGTTGTTTGTTGAGATACCCCCTGATCTGGTGGATGTAAACGTCCATCCTGCCAAAGCAGAAGTTCGCTTCCGCGATGCAGACCGGGTTTTCCGCGCCGTGCAAAGAGCGGTCAAGCGGGCACTGCTGGCATATTCTCCTGCGCCACAATTGAACACCCCAAACTGGCAAAGTAGCACATTTGATTCGGTTGTTGATCCTGCGTGGGGGATGGCACATGATGGGGATGTGGCACAACCGGCAATCGAACCAGGCGAACCTGCCGGTCAGATCAACCAACAGCCAGTCCACCTTCCGACGGATTCCCTGCCGCTGCTGCGGGTGATCGGTCAGGTGGGAGCAGCTTATCTGGTGGCGGAAGGGCCGGACGGACTGTACCTGATTGATCAGCATGCTGCCCATGAACGTGTTTTGTTTGAAAAGTTTATGCGGGAAGCCGGTAAGGAAATTCCCTCTCAAGCCCTGTTGCACCCACAGACCTTTGATTTACCACCTCAGGCTGCATCAGTCTTACAATCTCAATTGGAAGTGCTCAATCGTTGGGGATTCGAAGTAGAATATTTTGGCGGGAATGCTTTTCGGGTAAGGCGCATTCCTGCTATCTTAAGTGGAATGGATCCTATAGCAGCTGTGCGCGCGCTGGTAGAGGACTTTGAAGAGGATGAAACACCACTTCAAACCGAAATTGAAGCGCGGGTGATTGCCCGGGTATGCAAACGGGCGGCGGTCAAGGCGGGGCAAATTCTATCCGGGGAAGAACAGGCTGCACTGGTTCGGGATTTAGAACGCTGCCAGTCCCCTCGAACCTGCCCGCATGGGCGTCCAACGATGATTCACCTTTCGGTGGATTTGTTGGAACGTCAATTCGGGCGGCGTGGCAGCCGTTGATGTGAATTATCCCAGCAGATTGACGATTTCAGGCCAAATTTCGGCAACATCAAAAGGTAGTAACAAATCTGCCCGTGAGTCAAGGTAGGTTGGTGAGAAGGTGTTGATGATCAGGCGCGCGCCTTGTTCCAGCGCATAAAGGGGCAGATGAGCAGCCGGAGTCACTTCCAGGGCGCTGCCAACCACCACGAATAAATCCGCCTGGGTTGCCTGTTCCTCAGCCTGCTGCCATATATTCATGGGAAGCAGTTCCTCGAATAAAACAATGTTGGGCTTCAGAATGGCGCGGCAATTGACACAACGCGGGATTTCTTCTTTTTGGATAAAAGATTCCAGATAATTTTCGACCGGGAAATTTTGGCGGCAAGAAAGGCAATGCAGTTCTTGCATGGAACCATGCACTTCAAGAACCGTTTTTGAACCAGCCTTTTGGTGCAACCCATCAATGTTTTGAGTGATGACGGCTTTTAGAACCCCTTTTTGTTCCAGTTGTGACAGGGCACGATGTGCTGGATTAGGTTGTGCATTGATCATCTCACGAGTCAAGGGACGCAGCCAATTGAAAAACCTTTCGGGGCGGTTGTGAAAGGCAGACAGGGAAGCAACCTCCATTGGGTCATCCCGCGACCACAAACCGGTGTTCGGTGAGCGAAAATCAGGGATACCCGAGGGGGTTGAAATCCCCGCTCCGGTCAGTACGACCATCCTTTTTGATTCGGAGATGTGCATTGCCGCCTGCTGAGCGGCCTGGTTAAATGTCAATGCGGTCATTTATTCAATCGGTCTGCAAACAGGGCAGCCAAACGATTGATCTGTTGACTGAGAATGCCATCCGGTTGCAACTGGATGATGGGGACATTGCGCAGCGCAGCATGATAAGATTGTTCGGGCGCGGGGGGAATCACCAGGGTGATCGGCTTGCCCAGCATTTCCTGAATTTGGAGCGCGGAGAGTTGCAAATCAGCCCGGACGCGGTTCACAATCACCACGTTGAGGATTTTAGATTTTCCAAAACCGTATTCGGTTAATTCATCCATTAATTGGCTGGTGCGTTTCAGCGAATACGGCTGAGGCTCGGCAATTAAAATCATTTCGTCACAATAAGAGATTACTTTTTCAAAGCCGGGCAAAAAGGGATTGCCAATATCCACAAATACCACATCACCAAGCGTTGAAAGATGATGAAGAATTGCCTCCAATTGTGGAACCGCATTTTGGAGCAATGCAAAGTCCTTGATGCGGTGATTGGCTAATAACAGACGTATGCCAAATGTGGTTCTGACCAGTTCTTTTTCGACTGCTGTGCGGGTTACCTCGCCGCTGCGCATGTTCAGCAGGTTGTTTAATCCCTCTGCATTGGGAAAGTTCAATTCACCAGCCCATGTGCCCTGACCTGCGCGAATCTCAGCGGCAATGATTTCTTTGCGGGTGCGCTGGAAGTATGCCAAAGCCAGATTGAGGGCAAGTGTGGATGTTCCCATGCCGCCTTTGGCTGCCAGTACCCCGATCATGGTTGCGCTTTTTTGAACCTGCTGGCCGGCTCTTGCCCGTGTGCGGCTGAGCAGCGCCTTAATATGGGCGATCAATTCAGCCGGGTGGACGGGCTTGGTCAGGTAGTCATCTGCGCCGGCTTCGTAGCCGGTAACCTTATCATCCACTTGAGATTTAGCGGTGAACATCAAGATGGGAATATCGGCTGTTTCGGGATTGGCGCGTAAATCTCTGGCAACCTGAAAGCCGTCAACATCTGGCATCATGATATCCAGTACGATCAGGTCTGGGAGTTCTTTCAGTGCCAGCGACATGCCTTCTTTTCCATTCCGCGCGGAAATGACCTGATAGCCCTGCCGCTGAAGCATTAACCCTACCAGACGCAATGTTTCCAGGTCGTCATCAACGATCAAAATTTTTTCTGCCATGCCTGCCCTCACTGAAAAATAACACTTAAATCAGTCTAGCACAATCTGAAATCCCATACAAGCCGTTTAATTGTTTTAATTTGGTTGCGGATTTGGTTTTGAAAGATTGGAGGGGCGAATTCGACATGCTATAATGTGAGCGTGCTTGAGGAATTCAGACAAAACTTGCGAGAACGTTGCGGCATTTTGGGGGATAAACCGCTTGTAGTGGGCGTTTCGGGAGGGGCAGACAGTTTGACGCTGTTGCACCTGTTTTGCCGGCTAAAGATGCCGGTGTGGGTGGTTTACTTCGATCATCAACTGCGCCCAGAATCAAAAAACGAATTGCTTGCCGTTCGTCAACTGGCGGAATTGTGGCAAGCAAAAGGATTTATCTCAGGTCAGGGAGATGTGCGTCGTCTGGCGGAAAATTCTCATATCTCCCTGGAGGCGGCTGCACGGCAGGCGCGATACCGATTTTTATTCGAAACTGCCGAGAGAATGCAGGCGCAAGCAGTTGCAGTCGGTCACACAGCTGATGATCAGGTTGAAACCGTACTGATGCATCTGATTCGCGGGACTGGTCTGGACGGTTTACGGGGGATGGAGTACCGTACCACTTTACAGGAGTTTTCTTCCACAATCTTTTTAATTCGACCCTTATTGAGTTTCTGGCGGACGGAAATTGAGCAATATTGTCGGGAAAACGGAATTCAACCCTTGCAGGATGTCACCAATCAAAGCCTTGAATTTACCCGTAATCGCATTCGGCATGAGTTAATTCCTATCTTACAGGGATACAACCCTCAAATCAAGGTCAGAATATGGACGATGAGCCGGGTGGTAAACGATCATTTACGCCTGGTGAAACCTCTTATCGAAAAGGCGCTCGATGAAGTTTGCATGGAACGCAAGCCCGGCGAATACCTGACTTTCTCCTACAGCCGCATCACAGATTTACCCGAAGAATTGCTCATCCCGGTTTTGCGGGATGCGATCAAACATCTTAAACCTGCTAGTGAAAATGTGGACTGGCAGGCGTTGAATCTGGCGGCAAGTGAAATTCGCTCCGGACGCCGGACGGGGACGATTCAACTGGGAGATGGGATTGAAATGGTGTTTTCTCAGGACAGGATTTACATAAAAGAGGAATCCGGGCAGATTTTCGATCCTCACCTGCCATCTATTCCATCGAACGAGGAAATTACGCTCAATGGCGGGGGGGAGATCACACTGGGAGGTGAATGGCTTCTCAAAGCAGAAATCTTTCCTGCTGCGAATCTGCCAGCCCGCTGGAAGGAGAACCCATACGAAGCATGGCTGGATGCAGATCATATAAAATTTCCGTTGAAGGTGAGGAGATGGAGGCGGGGAGAACGCTTTCGCCCTTTGGGAATGGAGAGCGGCAGCGTAAAGATTGCAGATTATCTAACCGAAAGAAAAATTCCTCGCCTGCTCCGTGCTCAATACCCGCTGGTTTACAGCGGCGATGATGTTGTATGGCTGCCAGGTATGCAAATTGCGAATCAATTCCGGCTTACTTCAAACACTCAACGAGTGCTTCACCTGATACTTGTGCGCTCTTAATTGCTTGCCGGGTTCATCTCGCTGAGCTGCTTCAATTTCATGCTGATTTCACGCCACTGGATTTTGGAAATCCCCAATTTTTGGCGCAGGTGTTCACGGTTCATATCCGACTTCCAATCGCGCAGGGCGCAGGTCCAGCGACACATGTCAAAGGAAAGATGTTTTTGCAGACCGGCTTCTTCTCCAATATCTTCCAGAAGATATTCAAGACGGCGCGGTGACCAGGGGAAAATGACATCCTTGGGCTGGTATTGTGCCAGATATTCCTGATAGCTTTCTACCCATTCTACGGGGAGTGGAATCTTGCGTTCTTTATAGCGGTTGCGTGGACTGGCGTAGCGTACAAATAAAATTGGGCCGCCCGGTGCCTCTAAATCAATGTGATTGGTTTGAATCGTCAGACATTCTCCCTTTTTGATGCCGGTAGAGAGCAGTAAAAGCAAAAGGGTGTACGGGCGTGCATCCGGTTTTTTTGCCGAGCGGTACGCGTTCGCAACTTCCAGCGTTTTATCCACTTCCTCATCGGTCAAAACAGTTGGGAGAGGGCTGATAACGGATTGCTGAACCACTTTTTCTGCCGGGTCAACCAGAATACGCCCGGACTGATGTAACCAACGAAAGAAAGATTTGATGGAGGTAATTCGTCTGGCAAGACTTTTGGGGCTGCAGGGAACGCCTCGTCCCTGTTGCAGCCAGTTGAGGAAATTGTTCAAATCGCGGGTGCTGATGGCACCGACAGCGCGGTCGGGTGGTAGATATCCGGCCAGAAGTTGCAAATCATTCTGGAAGGCTCTGACTGTGTAAGGAGATTTTCCTTGATCAAGCAAATAAATCTCCCACGAACGGATGGCAGGCAGCAAGGGAGTTTGAGAAGTGATATGAACGGCAGGTGAAGATTCGGAAGACATAGTCCACGATCCCCTTTGTTTTTTCGTATAGCCTATTATTTTATGAGTGTACAACAGAAATCAGGGAAAGTCAAATCTTTTTTCCTGACCACTGGTATTATTTGACCTGATAGGCTTCGTACAGAATTGCCTGAACGCGTTCCTGAATGGGAATCAATACCTGCGCGCCGGTATCGGTCGTATAATGCCAAACATCTGACGGGCCGATGGCAAAACGGTTTATCCGTTCGGGGTTAGAAACCAGGCCAGGTGCAAAGCCAGCCAGTTTTAATGCCAGATCCAGAGGAATGTCTGTTTCGACATTACTGCGAAATTCCTGATACAACTGCGGAGCTTTTGATAAGGCATCCAGGCTCATTAATTTTTTGAAGACCGCCAGCATGACTTCCTGGGCGCGCCGGGTTCGGTCAAAATCGCTGCTGCTATATCGGGAACGGACGTACCATAAGGCTGTTTCACCATTCATGTAGACCCGTCCTGGACCAACCGAACAGTACCCATTCACAGCCTGCGGCAGCTTACAGGTGTCGGTGAGGTTTCTGGCGGTTTCCACTTCAATTCCACCAAGTCGGTCAATGATGTTTACAAACCCCTGAAAATTCGTCATCACATAATGCTCGGGTTTGATCCCAAAATTATTCTGAAAAGTGGCCTGGGTGAGTGCAAAACCGCCAAATTGTTGAGAAGTATTAATCCTTTGCTGACCAACACCCGGAATGTCCACATACAAATCACGCGGAAAAGATACCATGCTGACGGCGCCAGTACGGATATTGACAATGGTCAGAATGATCACATCTGTACGAAAACCGGCATTTGGACGCCAATCCGAACCCAGAATCAGGATGCTGATTGTGTCTTCTGGCTGTACAAGAACGGGAGGAGTGGCTTGCTGTTCTGGCGAAGGGGGCACTTCGGGGGTTGCAATTTGTTCCCCCTCAGGTGTGGGCGTGGGGGCAACCGGCATGAAGGGTGTGGGAGTGGGCGGGGCATTCGGATCCAGGGTCACGATCCGCTGAGATACAGCACGTGGACTTGGCTCGCCAGTAAAATTGGATACCGGCAGGTTGCATGCCGCAGAAATAAAAAATATAAAAACCAATATCCAAAGAATTTTACGCATTCAAATTTCCTTAAGGCGTGACAGTAGTTTCAGTGATAGTCGGCTCAGGCGAATTGGTCACCGAAGGCTCGGGAGTATTCGTTGCTGAAGGTATTAACGTTGGGGTGTTGGTAAAAGTTCCGCTTGGGGTGGGGCTGCTGGGTTGCGGGGTTGGTGGCAGCAGGGTGTTGGTCGAAGTCGGTAGCGGCGTGTAGGTTGCTGAGGGCAGGATCGGCTGAGTAGGTTGGGGTTGTTCCGGAACATCGGTAAAGGTGCTGGTGGCGACATTGGGAACATACAAACGTTGCCCGGCGCGAATAAAATCGCTTGCCAGACAATTAGCCTGTCTCAATTCCCAAACCGAAACTCGATAAAGGCCGCTCAAACGGGTCAATGTATCTCCCGGTTTGAGGGTGTATTTTACCCATCCGCGGGGTGGCAGGCATCGGGTGGCGGTAGGGGAAATGGTCAGAGAAAGGGTGGGTATGATTGAAGGGGTGGAGGTGCTCATCGGAGGGATGAAGAGTTGTGCGCCTGCAATGCTGATCTCTGAGGATAAGCAATTGGCGGCCAGTAATTCCTGTACAGGGATGCCGTATTGGAGTGCCAGCTCTCCAATGGTTTCACCCGCTTGTACCGTATGGACTTGCCAGCCAGCAGGTGGTGGACAGGCGGTTTGTGTGGGAGGCAAGGCAGTGCTGGTGTAAGGAATGGCTGGGGGGGATTGGATCTGGCTGATGGGGGTCAGGTTAGGTGGCGGCAGAGTCGGGTAAAACGTTGGCGTAGGTGGGAAAATAATCTGACCCTCAGAAAGGCTGGCGATCATTGCTCCCAACACGATCAAAGCGAGGGCAATTGAAGCAAAAATCGGAATGAAGCCGCGAAATACCTGAGTCATTTAGGAAACCAATGTTTTTGTGCTGAAGGCAGGGGTCTTTACCGGTAACAAGATGCTGAAGGTGGAGGTCTTTTCTCCGTCACTTTCAACCCATATGCGACCGCCATGTGCTTCGACCAGGGTTTTGGCTATCGCAAGTCCTACACCAGAATCGCCAACCCCTCGTATGGGTGGCGCATCGTTCTTGAGGCGGCGGGAAAATACGCGGGATAATTCATCCGCAGCAATGCCGCCCCCTTCGTCGGTAATTTGAAAGAGAACGAAGAGGGTATTTTTCTCACCCTGTTCCATTTTTACTTTCAGGGTAATATTACCTTCGGGTGGGGTAGCGCTGCCGGCATTTTGGAGCAGGTGGATCAAGACCTGATGGAGCGCATCACGGTCGGCATAGAAGGTTGGTAAGTCGGG
The DNA here is from genome assembly GCF_034432615.1 of Bellilinea sp. GTDB lineage: Bacteria > Chloroflexota > Anaerolineae > Anaerolineales > Anaerolineaceae > Bellilinea. Next base: position 12,160 of record NZ_DAOUBL010000107.1, read on the forward strand.
TGGAAGCTCCATCAGTAAGTTGATCTCTTTTTCGCGCAGCAAATCGGACATATCGGTGATGGCATGGTCGAGCAGGGTCTCAACATCGAGCGGCTGAGGAGCCAGATCAATTGGGCTGATGTTGAATACGGATGTTTGCAATAAATCGTCCAGCAGTGATTGCATACGATCAGATGAAGATCGGATTCTTTCGAGGAATTTCCGTTGTTGGGCACTCAGGTTGCCGGTTGATTCATTGATTAACAAATCTGTATAGCCGATGACGGACGAAACCGGCTGGCGCAGTTCCTGAATGATGGATAGTATGGCTTCGGTATCTTTGATGTTGAGATTTGTGCTTTGTCCAGCGGAGGACTGCATTTCCACAATCCGCATGTTGGCATTGGCAAGGGCATTTTGCAAACGCGCAACTTCTTCAAGAGCCTGTCTTAATTCCTTTTCGAGGTGTTCCACTTCGGTTGATGAAGCAGGTTTGCCTTTGAGATCGCGCAATGCATCTCGCAGAGTACGATTTTCATTTTCCAATCGCTGAATGGTTTCCTGCGCTTCGCGCTGAATGGCAAGCAAACCGGCGATTTCCAGTGCAGGATCGCTGATGGATGGCAATGAGCCTGGGGTTTCTACTGCAGGCACACGCGCTTCAGCCAGTTCCTGTTTTAAGGCTTTGATTTGCTCCTGATTAAGTCTTAATTGTTCCTGCAAAGCCTGGACACTGGACTCCAGTTTCTCTTTTTGAGTAAATTGCAAAAACAGACCGGAAAGCTCTTCGGCGATGGTGTTCAGGAGGACTTGTTCTTCAACCGTCCATTCACGTTTTGAGTAAGGGGTGAACAGCAGGATTGCTCGTTTTCCATTTGTAGAGTCGGGGATAGGCGACATAAGAACATGTCCCGGTAAAGCCAGCCCCACTGCTTTGGTGAGAGAGAGTAAGTCTTGTACTGGCGATTCGCTTTCGGCGATGAGTTTAAGGGGTTTGCCTTTTTGTAGAGAACTGGTGATAAGCGGGCAAAGTTCACCTTCGATCTGAATTGGGGATAAGGGCTCGTCCCGAATCAGGTCATAGCCGGCTTCCAGAAGTATTGGGCGGTATGGGTTTTCCTGTCTGACGAGAAAGGTTAAATCCGATGAGAAAGTTTTACCAATCGCGGTAGTCAACAGGGTAATTATTTCCGATGATGTTCTGGCATTGGTCAAATGCAACCACGGCATAATGATTCGGCTATCGGTTGGTATGGATCGGGGGGATTGGGGTTCTGCCTTGACTTCCTGCTGCTCTTGAATGGGCATGTGCGCCGGTAATAATGTTTTTGCCAGGGATGGCAGCAAAGGGAAAGCACACATCAATGCCAGCCGCATCGTCGCTGAAAACTCATTTTCGTTTTGCAGGTTGGAAAGGCTGGCAACAGATCCGGCTAACACGATGAGGAAAAACGAGGCGCCGATTTCCCAAAACTTTTGCTTCCGAACGAATAAAAACACGAGTGAAAGTCCGGCGATGAGCAGATTTGGCAGAGTCCAGATCCATTGAAATGGGATGTTAATGAGCGGATTGACCTGGAGGGAAAGATCAACGAAAAAGAGAATTGCGGTGAACAAAAAAAGCGCAATCAAAGCAGCATCTGCTTTTTGATGGGCTTTTGAAAAATTCCACATCCAGCCGACAACGGCCAAAGAAAGAAGGGTTATCGCTTTATCAAGTGGGAAGAGGACTGCTGGATTGGAAATGAGTTTTTGCCAAACTAATGCACTGATAAAGAAAAGGACTATCTGGCCCAACAACAGGAGGATAAATCCACTGATTAATCGCCGGGCGACCCCTGAATTTTTACCCGTACGGATTATGGCTGTGGTTTGTAAACCGGTAAGAATCGAAAATAACAGGATGAGATGGTAAATCAGGTTTCCCGGAGGTTGAGTGAGTAAGTTGAAAATTTGAGTAATCAGGGTATTATCCATAGGCCGGCTTATTCAGAAGAGATTATAGCATGCTCAATTGAGGTGGACAATTTATGTTCGAGGGGAATTGTTTTCCCAACCTGAAAGCATATGGCTTTCTTAAAGTTCCTTGACAATCCAAAAACTTTGTATCGAAACTTGAATTGTGGCGAAACGAACCCCCACCCACCTCCCCCAATATCTTTTTGGCGATATTGGGGGAGGTGCAGGAGGGGGCAAAATCGCTCGATTTGACGCATCAGTGGATAATTCCGAATAGACATCGGTTAGCACCCGCCGGCTGCTGTTTGACCGTCTTCGACTTTGAGAAAGCCCTGCCTGAAAGCATCGCAAAGGTTGACAAATTGGCAAATCAAGATAAAATACCATACGATGAACGCCGAAGTGGCGGAACTGGCAGACGCGCTACGTTCAGGGCGTAGTGAGCATAGCGCTCGTGAGGGTTCAAATCCCTCCTTCGGCACCAAAACCCCGCATGCTGCGGGGTTTACTTTTTCCGGGCAAATTGCACTTGTCCGCTGGATAAGATTATTGTAAGATAAGGACATGAACAAGCTATTCACCCACTGGAAGCAGCTGATCGTTTTACTGGCATTTGTAGTATTGTTTTTCCTGCTGATGGATTTAAACAACCGGCTGGGGGATTTGAGCCGCTTGAATAACCAGTTGACCAAAATTGAAACGCAGGTGGCTGGTCTCAAAGCAACCGAATCAGCGCTCAGTACCCAAATCATTTACTCCACCTCAGAAGCGGCGGTAAATGAATACGCCCGAAATCATGGTTTAATTCGCGAGGGTGAAAAGCTGATCGTTCCCATGGGGGAAGGTACTCCGCAAAGCTTTGTAAACATTCAACCAGAACCCACCCCTGCTCCAATTCGAAATGTGGATGTATGGTGGGCACTGTTCTTTGGTGAGTAAGCAGAGTTTCTGGTTGCATGCTGCCATCAATCCCG
>NZ_DAOUBL010000108.1:0-1643 GCF_034432615.1 Bellilinea sp.
GTCAGATTTATTCCGACCTTGAATGAAGCGGTAGATTTCCTGTTGAAAAATTTGAAAAAAGGGGATGTCTTGCTGGTGCTTTCGGCTGGAGATGCCGACCAGATCAGCGCACGAGTTTTTTCGGGTTTGAAAGAAAAGGAGGTGGCAGATGTCTGATTCCAAGAAACGAACCTATACCTCATCGGTTTCGGTTGTTCCTGCTTTGCGGTTGGAAAGCGCGGAATTTCAAACGCGGAAAGAGCCGCGCCCCCAGCGCGAGTGTTTGACTTCCCGCCCGCCGGCATTGGACAGCAATCGGGAAGATTTACTCAACCGCCTGATCGAGGCAATCAAGGCGCTTTAGGAGATTAGCAGGTGAACTCACCCGTAACCCCTCTTCCGCTCAAAGAGTTGCGTGAGCAATTTGGCCAACGGCTGCAAGAAAATGTGCGGCTGGCGAACTACACTGCTGCACGTGTAGGCGGGCCGGCGGATGCGTTGCTGGTGGTCAACAGTGCGGATGAGTTGGAAAAATGCGTAAAAACGTTGTGGGAGATGAAGATTCCCTTCCTGCTTTTAGGCGGAGGCGCCAACGTGCTGGTCAGTGACCGCGGCTTCCATGGGGTAGTTCTGCTCAACCGGGCACATACGATTAAGATCCATGCCCAAAATGATCCCCCCACTGTTTGGGCTGAATCGGGCGCTAACCTTGGCATGATTGCACGGCAGGCAGCACTGCGTGGTTTGAGCGGCTTGGAGTGGGCGAATAGCGTGCCAGGTACGCTGGGAGGGGCAATTTACGGCAACGCCGGGGCTTTTGACGGCGATATGCAGAAAAATTTACTGATGGCAGAAATCTTGCACCCGCAAGAAGGTAAGCAAACCTGGTCAGTTGAAAAGTTCGGTTATGAATATCGCAGCAGTGTATTGAAGCGAAGCGGGACCAAAGCGGTAATTCTCTCTGCCACCCTAAAACTGGAAAAAAGCACTCCAGAGGCCGTTAAGGAAAAAATGGACGAATTTTCCAATCGCAGGAAACAGACCCAACCACCGGGCGCCAGCCTGGGTTCCATGTTCAAGAACCCGCCGGGTGATTACGCCGGGCGACTGATTGAAGCGGCCGGTTTGAAAGGGATGCGGATTGGTGGTGTGCAGGTCAGTCCGGTGCATGCCAATTTCTTTGTCAACAGCGAAGCGGCTACGGCCAGCGATTACCGACACTTAATCGAGATTGTTCGCAATACTGTTGAGGAAAAATTTGGTGTTCGGTTGGAACTGGAAGTGGAACTGGTTGGGGATTGGTCTGATGGTGAAACCACTTTAAAAGGTGAGCAATGACAGATAAGATTACAGTTGGAGTTTTCTTCGGTGGGCGTTCCGGTGAGCATGAGGTTTCCTTGCTCTCGGCTCGATCCATTCTTGCCAATCTTGATCCAGCGAAATATCACCTGATTGAAGTCGGTATTACCAAAGAGGGACAGTGGCTAAGTGGTGAGGACGTGTTGGAGTCCTTCCTAACCGGTCGAACTGCGTACTTAACTCCTGTGGCAATGTTACCCCATGCAGGGGATGCCACCCTGTATTTCCTGAAGGATGGGCGGGTTGAAGCGTTTGCCAGGCTGGATGTAATCTTTCCTGTTTTACATGGTACTTTTGGTGAAGAC
>NZ_DAOUBL010000109.1:0-13593 GCF_034432615.1 Bellilinea sp.
AGGGGCGCAATGATTTTGGAAGAATCGGTTACGGCGGGCCCTGTCCGCCGCCGGGCAAGCCGCACCGTTATATCTTCACCCTCTACGCGCTGGCTTTAGCCCCCGACCTGCCGCCCGGATTGAACGCCGCCCGGCTCAACAGCCTGATGCGCGGCCACATCCTCGCTCAAGCCTCCCTGACCGGCCTTTACCAGCGTTAATTTTCATTTTTGCCCTCTAAATTTTCAAGATCGGCCAGATCCTGAAACCGCCCGGAGGCGCGTTTATTCTGTTTTAAATTTTCGAGATCAATAAAGTTGACGATCACACCATCCACTTCCACACTGATACGCGCCCGCTAACATTCGTTGAAATTTACACCGGGAAGGGAGGTCATCAGATCAATTCGATTGGGAGGATAACCCAACTGGATCACCTGTTCCGGGGTCAGGAAATCCTATTCCTCTAAGTCCAGCGAGCCAAGACCAAACCGCTGCAAAGCAGCCAGTACACGGCTTGCGTTTTCACGTGTGCTTTCAATCCAGATTTCCAGATCTTTGGTGTATCGCGGATATCCGTGAAAAGCAACCGCGTATGCCCCAACCACTAAATAGCACGCTTCACTTGAGTTTAACGATTCGATAAACTTTTTGAAATCGGGGCTGAGTGCCATATTTCCATCGGTGAACTTCCTGGCGAATTTTCTCCAGCGCGGCCAGGCGCGCCGTGTAAGGCTGGCTGCGCCACCAGTCTGCGTCTTCCTTGGGCGCATAGAGCGAGCGTATTCGCACCACTTTTTGAACCGATCGCTGCTGGTTTTTCATGATTTCAATATACCATCAATCTCCATCGTCATCATCGTTGTCATCATCCCCGCCTTTGCCGCCCGAATCATCCCCACCTTTGCCGCCGGAGTCATCCCCACCTTTGTCATCGGTATTATTCTTGTACAGGTCGTCATCCGGGCTGGCGGTGACCTGCGGGCGAAGTGTGGCAGAAGGCGACGGGGTCGGGGTAAGGGTATGCGGGCTGGTGGGGGTTTGCGTCAGGGTCGGTGTGATGAGATTGGGTGTAAAGGTGGGGGTGGCTGGGGCGTTCAAACGTCCAACCCGCGCGCTGAGGGCCAAAAAGTCATTTTCGCCAACGCGGATGGCCGTGACCGAAATCGGTTTGCCCTCTTCGGGTGTGCCGTCCAGTTCCGCCAGGCTGGGCAGGCGCAGGCGCACCCCTTCCACTGTCCATTCGTATTCATTTTGCGCCTGAAGAATGCCGCCGATCTGGTAGAGCCGCAAACGCATTTCGGTGACTTCCAAACCCTGCTGACCGCGCACAAAACCGCGGATATCCACATAAGCGCCGCCCATTGAGCCGGCAGAACGCTGCAGATCACCGCTGAGCGTGAAGTCAATACCGCCGGCTGACCATTGATTGTAGCCGTCTTGAATGCGCCGGGTGAGAAAACCGCTGAATTCGACCGGCTGTTCTTTGCCGGAAAGAATCAACTGGCGCACTTCTTCTGCCCGCCGCTGGTCAAATGTATCTTCCAGGCGGATGCGTGCCAGTGCATCGCCGCTCAACGCCAGCTGCGCCTCCTCCACCGAGCGTTTGACGCCGTACAACGGTTGACCGGGCAGGGAACGGCCGGAAGCCAGCGTGAGGGCAAACCCCACCACCAGCATCAGAATCGCTGCTGAGAGCAGCAGCGAGGCAAAACGCAGCTGCGGAAAAGCAAATTTTGGCTGCGAGCGAGCCTGACGGGCAGCCTCCTCCAGAAATTGGGCACGGCTGCGCTGCTGTCCGCTGGTGGGCGGCAGGTAGAGGGCATTGGCCTGAGCCAGACGGGCACCATCCAAAAGCAGGCGCAGTTCTTCTGCCTGCTCGGGGTAATCCGCCAGAATTCTCTCCAGTGTTTCCCCCATTTGCATTCTTTGCAAACATTCTTCCAGTAATTGAGCGATTTCGGCAGGCTTCATGGCTTACCGGCTCCCTTCCAACTGGCGGCGTAAGGCCGCCAGCGCGCGAAATTGTAATACTTTCACTGCTTCGACTGACTTATTCATCGTCTGAGCCGTTTCCTGAAGAGATAATTCCAGCGAAAAGCGCAGCGTTAAAACATGCTGCTGGTCGGCGGTCAAGCGCTGCAAGGCAACCCGTACTTGCTGGTGGGAAAGCCTGTTTTCGGCTTCTTCGGCAGGGTTATGTCCGTTCGGCAGGTGTTGATGATGCTCCAGAGGGCTGACAGGATGGCGGTAATTCCATCGGTAATAATCCTGCACCAGATGATGCGCCGTACCCAGCAGCCAGGCGCGCAGGCTGCGAATATCCAATTCTTCTCTTTTCAAGGATTTCAGCAGTCTTAAGAACACTTCGCTGCTGATATCTTCACAGGCTTGAAGATCGTCAATTCGATAAGCCACATAACGGAAAACCAACGGGTAGAACATTTCATGCAGCGCGGATAGAGCTTGTGGCTCATAACGTTTTGCTCTTTGGAGCAAATCGGATAGGTCGGTTGAACCTGCATCCATAAGGCGGGAAGGTGGAACACTCATTCGGATTCTTTCTGCGATAGAGATATTATACATTCGCGACAAATCATCAAGGTGTTGCCGGGTGTGCGGGGAGGCACACCCGGTGCATTGGGGAGTCATCCGTTCACCGACCAGCCCAGCCATCCTTAATCAATCGTCTTTCCTTTTTTTCTCGTCATCGTCATCATCATCACCACCATCATCATCCTTGTTATCATCATCGGAACCGTCATCATGGTCATCCCCAGAGTCGTTGTCACCATCATCGGAGTCATCATCGCTGCCGCCGGAGTCATCGTCTTTGGAGCTGTCATCTTTGTCATCGTAGGAGTCATCGCTGCCGCCGGAGTTATCGTCATTGGAGCTGTCATCCTTGTCATCGTAGGAGTCATCGCTGCCGCTGGAGTCATCGTCGTTGGAGCTGTCATCCTTGTCATGGTAGGAGTCATCGGAACTGGATGGTTCAATTTCCCGTGCCAGATAAGAACCGTCATCTTGCAGGACAGCATGTACCTTGACCATTGTTCCAACGGCCAGCGCGCCTTTGATTTCGGTTTGCACCGTGGTGCGCACCGTGCGCCCGTCAATCACATACACGCCGTTTTGAATGGACTCGATCTTGCCGAAGAATTCCACTTCCCCGCTGCCCGGAACACCGGGAGTGGCGGTTGAACCGGTTTTGGGCGAGTCTTCGAGGTCAATCTTATCCGCCAGCAGTTGACCGTTGAGGATTCGTCCCTCCACCTCGACAAAACTGCCAATGCCAGTACCGGCAGAAATTTCTGTGGCAGGCGTCACCTGAACGATGATGGAAGAAATCCGCCAGTTTTCCGTTCCGGTTTCTTCTACAAAACCGTAGAACTTGAAACTGCTGCTGGAAGAGGCCGAGAGATCCAGTTTGACGGATTGGGCATACAGCGAATTGTCGGGCAGCAGCACGGCTTTGACCTGCACCCGATCACCCGGTTTGAGCGCGGAAACCACCACCGACTGCCCATCCAGTCGAAAAGTCTGCCCGTCCACCACCGCCGTCTGCTCGCTGATCTGCTCCAGCGTGCCGTTGAGTTCGATGCGCGCCAGGCGCGTTTCAAACGATGCAGACTCGGCATTATTGAGCGGCGCGGCTGCCAGCGGGGTATTGGCGGCATCCGCCGTAGCCGGTGCGCAGGCGGTCAGCCCCAGCAGGATAAAGACTGCCAGAGCGATCCATTTTCCGATTAAGTGACTCGATTTCTGGTTCATGGTTGAATTCTCCTCAAGAAAATTTGTGTTTATCTACCCAGATAGTCGTATTTCCCTCTTAAAAGTTACGGGTAGAGGAGAGTTGATAAGGAAAGAACTTTGTGAGGTACAATTCCACCCATGAACGCCCAACCCAATCATCACCAGAAGCGGCTGTATCTTTCCCTGCTGGCTCTGGCCGTGCTGATTTTGACCCCCTTTGGCCTGTATTTTGCCCTGCAGGCCGGGCTGAACGGGCTGGCAGCCGTTTTGTTCGGGCTGCTGAGCGCCGGCATTCTGCTGGTGATGTTGACGGCTTAACCTTTGAGGGGTGCAGTCTGAACGGCTTCGACCTGCTGAATGCGCTCGACCAGCGGGGCCAATTCTGGAAGGATTACCTCGCCGGCCCGGCCGCTGTCGCACAACTCGGTCACCTGCGGGTTGATCGGCAGGCGCGCCAGGAGAGGCGCTCCGGCGGCTTCACAAATTTCCTGCGCATGGCTGGCGCCAAACACGGCGTATTCGCCCCCATCCGCCGGACAGCGGAAGTAACTGTAATTTTCCACCACGCCCAAAATCGGAATGTTGAGGGTTTGCAGCATGTGCACGGCTTTGCGCACCACCAGCGCCGAAAGCCCCTGCGGGGCGGTTACCAGCACTACACCGTTAACCGGCAGGGTGCGCAGCACGGTCAGGGCTGCATCCGAAGTGCCGGGCGGCAAATCCACCAGCAGGGCATCCAGTTTGCCCCACAGCACCTGTGTCCAGAATTGCTGAATGGTGGCTGAAATCAAAGCGCCGCGCCACACCACCGGCTGATCGGCTTCCGGCAGCAGCAGATTGGTGGATACCACCCGAATGCCCTGACGGGTAGCCGCGGGTAAAATACCCTGCTCGCTGCCGCGCAAGCCACCCGCCGGCAGCCCAAAAAAGTGCGGGATGCTCGGGCCGGTCAGGTCGGCATCCAGTATCCCAACCTTCCAGCCGCGGCGGGTTAACTCCACCGCCAGCAGCGCGGTCAGCGAGGATTTGCCCACCCCGCCCTTGCCGCTCATCACCGCAATCACCCGCCGGACTTGATTGAAGGCATTGAGTTTGGGCAACTGCGGGGCAGCGCTGGCCATCACCGCGCGCCGTTCTTCATCGGTCATTGCGCCGAAAGTGATTTCCACCTGTTCAAACCCCAAAGCGCGCAGAATCTGGCGGGCATTGAAGGCCATTTGATCTTTCATCGGGCAGGTTGGCACGGTCAGCGCCAGGCTAAAGGACAGGCGTCCGTCCTCGTGCAGGGTCAGGTCGCGAACCATGCCCAGTTCAACAATGTTGCGCCCGATTTCCGGGTCAATGACCTTGCGCAGGGCGTTGAGAATCTCGTCGGTAGCGGTCATGCGGCAGGTGGTTGCAGGCGCACGCGCATCACACAGCGTTGACGGGCGCCAAAGCGGTATTTGTAATCCTCGCCGCCGCGCATGAAGTCAAATTCACGGTAGCGGTTTTCGATTGCCCACTGGATCAGGTAAGAGAGCAGCACCCACCCGGGCGAGTAGTCGTTGAAACGCCGGTCGAAGCCGGAGTTGTAAATCCACAATTGCTGCAAATAATCAAACGCCAGATAGGCAGCCGCCTTCTCGCCGCCGACTTCCAGAAAAGCCAGCCGCAGGCAGCCCAGATCAAAGGAGCAGCCAATCATCTCGCGCATGGTTTCGCGCATCGCCGGTGTGAGGAAAGCGCGTTTTTCGTCGTCCTGTTCCATCAGGGCAAACAGGGCCTCTATTTCGGCATCCAGCGCAGTGCGCTCTGTGACCATGTACCAGCGCGCCGGCGGCTCGAGGCTTTCGGCGCGGCGCAACTTGCGGCGGATTTCATGGCGCTGCTTTTTGTCCAGGCCGGCCAGGTAGGTTTCCCAATCCGACGGCAGGGGAATGCTGGGACACGGCTGGCAGAATTCCTTTTCAAAAGTCCAGCCGTGCCGGGCTGCCGCCGCTTCCAGCACATCGAAGGTGGGGGATTCTTGCGGTAAGTTGTACAAATCCAGGGCTGTAAAGGGCAAGTCGCTGCGCAGTTCCTGCAGGGCGGGCAGCAGCGCGTCTAAAAAGGCCGGCAGGTCTGCGGGGCGGGCGATGAAATCGAGATAATCGGAGATTTCGATGCTGCCCAAAAACAGCAAAGCCGGCTCGCCGCGGTGCTGCGGCGTCCAGAACAGCGGGGCAATGCCCAGCAGGCGGTCATCCTGGCGGGCGGTGATCAGCGCCAGCTGCGATTCGGGCGGCCATTCACCGCCGCCGCGCTGCCGCCACCAGATATCCAGATACTCAAAGCGCAGGAAGGGACAGTGCGAGGGGCTTTCGGCCAGCAGGGCGTTCCATTCTTTCTGCAGGGCCGGCGCCCATTCGCGGTGGAGTTGCAGTTCAAGGGTTTTCACGGCGGGAATTATACCGCACAACCCCCTCAAAGGCACACCTCTGTAAGAGGTGGGGGCAGGGCTTTCTCAAAGTCAAAAACGGTCAAACCGCAGCCGGCGGGTGGTGACCGATGTTTATTCGGAATAATCCACTGATGCGTCAAATCGAGCGATTTTGCCCCCTCCTGCGCCTCCCCAAAATCGGCACAGCGTTTTTGGGGGAGGTGGGTGGGGGTGATTCCCGTCAGGACGGGTTAATGTTACTGCGAGCGAGCGCGGCAGTCTCTGACAGGGCCCCCTCCTGCGCCTCCCCAAAATCGGCACAGCGTTTTTGGGGGAGGGGGTGGGGGTGATTCCCGTCAGGACGGGTTAATGTTACTGCGAGCGAGCGCGGCGAGCGCGGCAATCTCTGACAGGGCCCCCTCCTGCGCCTCCCCAAAATCGGCACAGCGTTTTTGGGGTGCGGATGGGGGTAATTCGCAAACGCGGCGGTTTTTTCCCCGCCGGGGAAGGGATGAGAAGGATTTCTTACCAAACTGTAAACCGGTTGAAAAGCACTTTTTACAAAAAATTTATAAAAAACCTTTAATTAAGTCATATAATGAAAGAGAATTTGTTGTCTGAATATACATGGCGCAAATCCGGCGTGGGCAGATTATCGCGGCGGCCTGTCCATTTCACCCCCGACCGGCAAGCGGCGGGCAGGAAGCGCAGCGAAGAGACACCGCAAGTGCGTGCAGTCCATCTTATTGGAGTGGGGTTTTGGGTAGAACGCAATGCAGGATAATATCTTTATCACGCTATTTGAAAACTTTGCCCTGCTGCTGGCAACCCTGCTGATCTTTGACGTCCTCATTCGGCGTGAGGACATCGGCAGTCCCCACCTGCGGCGGGTGATTGCCGGCCTGTTTTTGGGCGGGGTTGGCGTTTTACTGATTACCACACCTTGGACGTTTGCCGAGGGCATCATCTTCGACACCCGCTCGGTGCTGATTTCCACGGCCGGGTTGTTCTTCGGCTTTCCGCCAACCCTGATCGCCGTCCTGATCACCGCTGGCTACCGGCTGTACCTCGGCGGAGCAGCCGCGCTGACCGGCGTTGCGGTGATTGCGGCCAGTGCCGGCCTGGGGCTGCTGTGGCGTTACCGGCGCCGCCGCCAGCTGGAAAACATCCCGCTCTGGCAGTTGTGGTTGTTCGGGCTGGTCGTCCATCTGGTCATGCTGGCGCTCATATTCACCCTGCCACTGGAACGCGCCCTTGAGGTGCTGCGCGCCATCAGCCTGCCGGTTCTCTTGATCTACCCGCTCGGCAATCTGGCGCTGGGGCTGCTGCTGCAGAACCGGCTGCGGCGTGAGCGGCTGTACCATGAAAACCAGCGTCAAATCGAATTTTTGCAGTCCTCGCTGCAATTCTTTCAGGAAAGTTACCCCTCCCTCCAAAAATTTTTAGAATCTGCTTTGAATCAGGCCGTCCAGATCAGCCGCAGCCGGGTGGGCTTTCTCATGCTTTATGATGAAAGCAGCGACCGTTTTACGGCAAGCGTCGTCAGCCCCGAGGCGGCGGCGTTAAGTTCCATCGAAAACCCGCCCCAATTCTTCGAGGCCGCTACCGGCGGGTTGTGGGCCGAGGCAGTGCGTCAGAAAAAAGCCGTTTGGGTGAATGACTACCACAGCCCGCATCCGCTCAAAAAAGACCTTCCGCCCGGGCATATCGCCGTGGAGCGGTTTTTAGGGGTGCCGGCTTTGGAAGACGGCCGTGTAACCGCCCTGCTGGGGGTGGCCAACAGCCCCGAAGAGTACCGCGCCGAGGATGCACTGCGCCTTTCCCTGTTTCTGGACGGCGTCTGGAAGGCCGTGCGCCGTTTTCAAATGCAGCAGCGGATGCGCCTGCAGTCCACCGCGCTGGAAGCCGCCGCCAGCGTGGTGGTCATCACCGACCGCGACGGGCGGATCGAGTGGGTCAACCCGGCTTTCACCAGCGTAACCGGCTACACCCTGGAGGAGGTGGTGGGTCAAAACCCGCGCATCCTCAAGTCCGGCAAACAAGATAACGCTTTTTACGAAAATTTGTGGAATACCATTCTGTGCGGCCAGACCTGGCGCGGCGAGATGGTCAACAAACGCAAAGACGGCCGTCTGTACACCGAACAGGCGGTGATTTCACCCGTTTGCAGCGACGAAGGGGAAATCCAGCATTTCATCGCCATCAAGGAGGACATTACCGAGCGGCGCAAAGCGGAAGAAGCCGTCCGCGAAAGCGAGCAGCGCTTTGCGCTGATGGCCGAAGCCGCCCCGGTCATGATCTGGATGACCCACGCCGCCAGCAATGACGGTTATGTCAACCGCGCCTGGCGCGAGTTCATGGGATACCGGGAGGGCGACGACCTGAACCGCGTCTGGGAAGAACGCATCCACCCACAGGAACGCGAAAGCCTGATCCAGACCTACCAGCAATGTATGCAGCTGCACCTGCCGTTCATTGCCGAATACCGCCTGCGGCGCGCCGACGGCGAATACCGCTGGGTGAGCGACCACGCCGAGCCGCGCTTTTCGGCTTCCGGCGAATTTCTGGGCATGATTGGGGTATGCTACGACATCACCGAGCAGCGCCAGCAGCGCGCCCTGCTGGAAACGATTACCGCTCTCAACAAAGCCCTGACGCATGCCATCCGCCCGCAGGATATGTTCGACCGCATGATCAAAGAAATCACCCGCCTGCTGGAAATGGATGCCGCCATGCTGGAAATGATTCATCCGGAAAGCGGGCAGATTGAAATTGTCTCCGCCGGCGGGGCCTGGCAGGCACTGCGCGGCAAGAGCGAGTCGCCCCTGGAACACATCCGTCAGCAGGTGCTGGCAGAAGGCAAACCCTACCTCGAAAATCATGACGGCCAGCAGGCCGGCAAGGGTATTCCCGCACCGGCCTGCGGCTGCCGCGCCATTGCCAGCGTACCGCTGGAAGTGGACTACCAGAAACTGGGCATCCTGACCGTTGGCAGCTATCAGGCTATCTCCCCCGAAAAAGTGGAACTGCTCAAAGGGGCGGCCGAAGTGGTTGCCGGCGTCATCTACCGCGATGAACTCTACCGGCGCATCGAGCAAACCGCAGCGCGGCTGGGCTCCCTGCGCACCATTGACAATTCCATCATCGAGGGACAGGAACTCAAAACCGTGCTGCGCATTGTGCTGGAACAAACCACCCATCAAATGAACATGGATGCCGGTTCGATTTTTTTGTTCAACCCGGTTAATTCGCTGCTGGAACACGCCGCCGATTACGGGTTTAGAACCCGCGGGGTTGAAAAACCGCTCAAACTGGGTCAAAGTCACGCCGGCGAGGCGGCCGTGCGCCGGGAAATTCTCACTTACTCAAACCTGCCAGCCCACGGGGGTGAAATTGCCGGTTATCTGCTGGACGAGGAAGGGTTTCATTTTCAGGCGGTTGCGCCGCTGATTGCCAAGGGACAATTGATGGGCGTCATGGAGATGTTTGCGCGGCGCGAGTTTCAGCCCGGCGATGAATGGCTCAACAGCCTGCAAATTTTTGCCAATCAGGCGGCGATTGCCATCCAGAGCATTCAAAACTTTGAAGCCGTGCAGCGCTCCAACCGGGAGCTGCAGGCCGCCTACGAAGCCACCATCGAGGGCTGGTCGCGCGCCATGGATTTGCGCGACGAAGAAACTGAAAATCACACCCTGCGGGTAACCGACCTGACCCTGCGGCTGGCGCGCCAGATGGGCGTCCGCGAAGAGGATTTGATTCACATACGGCGCGGCGCGCTGCTGCATGACATCGGTAAGTTGGGTGTGCCGGATGCGATTTTGCAAAAAACCGGGGCGCTGAGCGACGAAGAATGGGCGCTGATGCGCCTGCACCCCATTTACGCCTACCAGATGCTCTACCCCATCGAATACCTGCGCCCGGCCATCGAGATCCCCTACTGCCATCACGAAAAATGGGACGGGACGGGCTACCCGCGCGGCCTGAAAGGTGAGGAAATTCCACTGGCGGCGCGCATCTTTGCCGTGGTGGATGTCTTCGATGCCCTGACCTCCGACCGCCCTTACCGCCCGGCATGGAGTATCCGCGACGCGCTGAAGTACATCCAGGATCAGGCCGGCAGGCACTTTGATCCACAGGTAGCCGAAGCCTTTTTGAGATTGTACAGCACGGGTTCGTTGAAGATTTAGGAAACAAAAAAATCCTAAACAAATTCCAAAAAAAACCTCTTGACTCGAACCCCCCAATTAAGATAGACTATTGCATAATCTCTGACATTATCCTGAATCCTATGCGCTTTTCCCCCTGGTTTTACGCCTATTACTTTTACGGCAACGCTGCACGGCTTGCCGGGCGTAACGCTTAAAGGGAAACGGGACTCATCCATACCTGAGGCGGCGCAACCGGCGCCGCCTTTTTATTTTCCTCATCGGAGGTGAAACCATGGTGGTACGCGGTATCCGCGGAGCAATTACGGTAGAAAACGATCAGCCCGAAGCCATTCTGGCAGCCACCCGCCGCCTGCTGCAGGCCATTGCTCAAGCCAATCCGGCCTTTCAACCGGCGGATGCCGCCAGCATCTTCTTCACCGTGACGCCGGATTTGAGTTCGGCCTTTCCGGCGGAGGCCGCCCGTCAACTGGGCTGGGGTGAAACGCCGTTGATGTGCGCCCAGGAAATCCCCGTCCCCGGCGCCCTGCCGCGCTGCATCCGCGTGCTGATTCACTGGAACTGCAATTTACCCTCATCTGCCATTCGTCATGTTTATCTGGGAGAGGCGGCCGGCCTGCGCCCGGATTTATCCGATTCATAAGCCAAAGGAGGTCTGAATGTTAATCGTTATGCAAAAGGATGCTACACCGCAACAAGTCGAAAATGTGGTTGCCCGCGTGCGCAGTCAGGGGTTGAGCGTTCACCTCTCTCAGGGCGCCGAACGGGTGGTGATCGGCGCCATCGGAGATGACCGCGCCGTTTCCAAAGACCAGTTCATGCTGCTGGAAGGGGTGGACCGCGTGCTGCCGATTTTACGACCCTACAAACTGGCCTCGCGCGAATTCAGCGATCAGGATACGCGGGTCAAAATCGGCGATCGGGAGGTGGGCGGCAGTGCCGTGCTGCTGATTGCCGGCCCGTGTTCGGTGGAAAGCCGCAGCCAGATTCTGGAAATTGCCCATGCCGTGCGCGAAGCGGGGGCGCACGCGCTGCGCGGCGGGGCGTATAAGCCGCGCACCTCCCCCTATTCTTTTCAGGGACTGGGCAGCGAAGGGCTGGAACTGCTGGCTGAGGCGCGGGCAGCCACCGGTCTGCCGGTTGTGACCGAGGTGCTGGCCACCGAACAGGTGCAGCAGGTCAGCGAAGCCGCCGATGTGCTGCAAATTGGGGCGCGCAACATGCAGAACTTTGCCCTGCTGCACGCCATTGGCGAAACCCGCAAACCGGCCCTGCTCAAACGCGGCATGAGCGCCACCGTCGAGGAGCTGCTGATGGCCGCCGAGTACATCCTCTCGCACGGCAACCGTCAGGTGATTTTGTGCGAACGCGGCATCCGCACCTTTGAAACCGCAACGCGCAACACCACCGATATCAACGCCGTGCCGGTGTTGAAATCGCTCACCCACCTGCCGGTCATGCTCGACCCCAGTCACAGCACGGGATTGTGGCAGTTTGTCACGCCGGTGGCGCGCGCCGCCGTTGCCGCCGGGGCCGATGGTTTGATCATCGAGGTCCATCCCCACCCGGAAGAAGCCCTCTCGGACGGCAGCCAGTCACTCAAACCGGAACGCTTTGCCGAACTGGTGCGGCAGGTGCGCGCCATAGCCGAAGCGGTCGGGCGCACGGTAGCCCCGCCGCTGGGCGAATCTTTCCCCCAAGAGCGCGATAATGGCCGAAGACCCCAGTTTTAATCGCCCCCTGGCACAGCAGACGGTTGCCATTGTCGGGCTGGGGCTGATGGGCGGGTCGCTGGCGCTGGCACTGCGCGGACGGTGCGCCGGACTGCTGGGCATGGATCACAACCCGGCCGTGGTCGAGCAAGCCGCCAGAATGGGACTGGCCGATCGGGTCAGTACGCTGCCTGAAGTAGTCCTTCCGCAGGCCGGTCTGATCATTCTGGCAACCCCTCTTTCGGCGATTTTGCGCCTGCTGGATGACCTGCCCGGCCTGCACCCGGGGCCGGCGGTGGTGCTGGATCTGGGTTCGACCAAAAGCGCGGTGGTGGAAAAAATGGCCGACCTGCCGCCGCAATTCGACCCGCTGGGTGGGCATCCGATGTGCGGTAAGGAACGTTCTTCGCTGTCCGAAGCCGAGGCCGGTCTGTACCGCGGGGCGCCGTTCGCACTCACCCCTCTGGCGCGCACCAGCCCGGCGGCGCGCCGGCTGGCGGAAGAGCTGGTCGGCGCAGTCGGCGCGCACCCGGTCTGGCTGGAGGCTGACGAGCACGATGCAATGGTGGCCGCCACCAGCCACCTGCCCTACCTGACGGCGGTTGCGCTGGCAAGCATTACCCCACCGGAAGCCGCTGCGCTGGTCGGGCCGGGTTTCCGCTCCACCACCCGGCTGGCAGAAACCCCGCTTTCGATCATGCTGGACATTTTGCGTTACAACCGCGCCAATCTGCTGCCCGGCCTGGTTCGCTTACAAAGGGAGATCGCCTACCTGAGCCACCTGCTGCAATCTGAAGATTACCCCGCCCTGGCCGCCGAACTGGAACAAGCCGCCCGCCGGCGGATGCAACTGACCCGCCCTTCAGCGGAGGAGAAAGCATGAGCCGTCTGACCGTCTTTCCCGGCCATCCCCTGCGCGGCGAGGTCAACCTGCCGGGCGACAAATCCATCTCGCACCGCGCCGCTCTGCTGGCTGCCATGGCGGAAGGGGAAAGCCGCATCGAGCATTTTCTGGATTCGGGCGTCACGCGGGCATTGCTGAACGCTCTCCAACAGGTAGGGGTGGCGTGGCATCTGGACGGCGAAACGCTGACCGTCCAGGGGCAGCCCTGGCGCAATCCCTCAGCGGCACTGAACTGCGGCAATTCGGCCACCACCCTGCGTTTACTGGCGGGGGCGCTGGCCGCCCGCAACACAGCCGCCGTGCTGGATGGCTCCGCCGGTCTGCGCCGCCGCCCGATGGGGCGCATCCTCCAACCGCTGCGCGCAATGGGGGCGGCGATTGATTCGGCGGATGGCGAACACGCCCCGCTGACCCTTTCTCAACGGCCGGCCGGTAAGCCACTGCGCGCCGCCACCCACCGTCTGGCGGTTGCCAGCGCGCAGGTGAAATCCTGCCTGCTGCTGGCCGGGCTGGCTGCCGAAGGCGCGGTCACGGTCATCGAACCGCACCGCTCGCGCGATCACAGCGAACGCTTGTTGGGCGCGCTGGGGGTGGAGATCGAAAGCCGCCCGCTGGAAGATGGCTGGGGAGTAACCATCCACCCCCACCCCGCCGCTCTGCCGCTATTCCATCTGAC
>NZ_DAOUBL010000110.1:0-8175 GCF_034432615.1 Bellilinea sp.
GATCAGGGTGCGAATCAGATCCGGATTTATCGAAGCGTAGCGCGGGTTAGCGCGCACGGCTTGCAGCAGGCTCTCGGTATCCAGCGGTTCATTCATGGGACATCCGGCGGATGCGCTCGGTTAACTGGGTCATGAAGCGCAAATTGTGCATGGTTGCCAGCCGCAGATACAGGCTGTCGTTTATTTTGAAGAGGTGACGTAAATAACCCAGGCTGTACTGCTGGCAGGTCGGGCAGTCGCACCATTGTGAAATCGGGCGGTTGGAGCGGGTGTGGCGCTCATCGTTGATGTAAAGATATTCCAGCCAGTCGCCGCTCAATCCACCGTCTTGACCGGGCGGGTTGACGAAGGTATATAACCGTCCGTGGCGGGCATCGCGGGTGGGCATGGCGCAGTCGAAAATGCCGTAACCCAATCGCCAGCCAGTCAAGATATTATGAGGGTGTCCAATTCCCAACGCGTGCAGAGGAAATTGAGGCGGCACCAGCTGGCGGGTGAATTCCAGTACTTCAGTCAACAGGCTGCCGGAGGAGTCCAGTGGCCAGCCGCCGAAGCCGTAGCCGTCAAAACCGATTTCCAAAAGGGCTTCAGCACAATGGCGGCGCAGGTCAAATTCACCGCCGCCTTGAATGACGGCAAAAATCAGCGGTTTTTGACCATCGGTCATTTTCTTTTGAGAAAGAAGGCCGTCAAATTCCCGGCGGGCACGTTTTGCCCACGTTATGGTGCGCTGGACGGAAAGTTCCTGCTCTGCGCGTGGAGCATCCACATGGGTACAATCATCCAGACAGATGACCACATCAGCGCCATAACTCAATTGCAGCTGGATGCTTTTTTCTGGAGTGAGCAGGAATTTACGCTGGCTGCCCTCCGGCTGAAAAGTGATTCCCCGTTCATCCATTTTGCCAAAACGCGGATTCTGGCGGATGAGTGAATAGGCTTGAAAACCCCCCGAATCGGTGAAAATGGGCTTGTCCCACGCGCTCATACGATGAAGTCCGCCCAATGCCTGAATAATGCCCGATCCGGGCTTTTGCATCAGGTGAAAGGCGTTCATCATCAGTGCTTCGATGCGGCAGGCATGCAGGTCACGCGAATCGACTGTGCGGACAACTGCCAGGGTTGCATCCGGCAAAAACACCGGAAATTGCAGTGCACCATGAGGGAGATGAAGATTCATTAAAAACAGGTTATCTTTTCGTAAAAAAATTCAGTTGATTTGAGATGTGCAGTATAATCAATCATACCATTAGTTCAAGCGGAGGTTAAAAAAAAGTAATGAAGACGATTGAATCTATCTCCGCACAGGAGTTTGAAGAACAGGTACTTCAGGCCGAAAAACCTGTGCTGGTTGAATTTGGAGCGGTGTGGTGCGGGCCGTGCAAACGAATGGAACCGGAACTGGCCCGCTTACGCGAGGAATGGGGTGAGCGGATGCAGATTTTATCCGTGGATGTGGACGAGGCATCCGACCTTGCCATGCAGTTCATGGTGTTGAGCGTGCCAACTCTGATTCTGTTTCAGAACGGAGAAGCGGTTAAGCGGGTGAGTGGTTTTCAACCTTTTCAGCGTTTGAAAGAATCCTTTGAACCTTATCTCACCCTCCAGCAATGAGAATTCCTTGAACCGGGGAGAAGAGGACTGCCAGAAAAGGCAGTCCTTTTTTATCCTGATGTCGGTTTTCCGGTAGAATTACATTGTCAGGAGGAAGAAAATGAGCCCTTCAAAACGCATTCAGGCTTTTGGTTTGTGGAGCAGCAGCATCAGCCCGAAGCGCATGGCGCAGCGGGCGCGATTGGAGGATGTCCAGTTTTCAGCGGATGGGGTGGTGTGGCTGGAAAGCCGCGGGAAACAAGGTCAACTGGTGCATCAGCCGTCAACCGGCGCGCGGCGAGATTTGTTGTTTGAGCATTCTGCACGCGGTGGAGTGGGCTACGGCGGTGGCGAATTCACTACCGGCGGGCGAAGCCTGTTTTTTGTGCAACACGGCCGCCAAATCATGCGCTATGATCTGGAAACAAGGGTTGTGCGTCCGGTGACACCGGCCTGGGGCGCCTTCAGCGCGCCGATGCTTTCGCCGGATGGGCAGTGGCTGGTTTTTGTCCATGAGGACGGCGATCGGGCTGCTTTGGGGCTGGTCGAGGCGGACGGCGGCTGGTTGATTCGGCTGGATCACAGAGCGGATTTCTATATGCAGCCGGCCTGGTCACCGGATGGCCGGCATCTGGCCTGGGTCGAATGGGATAACCCCAATATGCCCTGGGATGCCACACGGCTGGTGCTGGCGCAATTGAGCGGTGATGTGCCACAGGTTAGTGGGAAGCGGACTGTAGCGGGAGAAGATGTCCAAGGCGTATTCACTCAACCCTGTTTTTCACCGGATGGGCGCTGGCTGGCGTTTCTCGCCGGGACGGGGGAGTGGGACGATCTGGTGTTGTATGACTTAACCAGCGGTGAAAGACGGCTGGTATATCCCGCTCAGGGTTACCACTTGAGTACCCCAGCCTGGGTGCAGGGGCAGCGTACCTTGGGCTGGCTGCCGGACAGCCGGCGTTTGCTGGTGATTCGCAACCGCGCCGGGCTGGCCGAGTTGTGTCAGGTAGAAATTGAGAGCGGTAAGGTGCAGACCCTACCGGTAACGCCGTTTACCTGGCTGCGGCAGTTGAGCATCCACCCGTCCAGCGGTGAAGTTGTGCTTTTGGCTTCATCGCCGCGCCTTGCTGAGCGGGTTTTGCGCTGGGATGGGGCACGCTGGCATGAGGTTGCCTGTACAGATGCCTGGCTGCTGCCGGAGGTGTGGTTTTCGCAGCCGCAGGCAGTTGAGTGGCCTTTGCCGGGCGGCGGAGAAGCCTTCGGCTGGTTTTACTCACCGCAGAATCCGCACGCCGAGGGTGAGGGGCTGCCTCCACTGATTGTGCATGTTCACGGCGGGCCGACCTCGGCGGCTGTGCTGGATTTTCCGCGCGAAGCGGCATACTTCACCAGCCGCGGTTACGCCTGGCTGGAGGTCAATCACCGCGGCAGCAGCGGTTACGGCCGTACTTACCAGCAGGCTTTGAACGGTAGCTGGGGAGAAGCCGATGTCCTGGACACGGTCAGCGGGGCGCGTTACCTGGCTCAAAATGGCTGGGTAGACGGGGAACGTATGGCAGTGATGGGCGGCAGCGCGGGCGGTTTTAACGTTTTAAACTGCCTGGTACGGTATCCGGGCGTGTTTAAAGCCGGTGTGGCGCTTTATCCCGTCTCGGATCTGGTTGCGTTGGCGCGTGAAACCCATCGCTTTGAGCGTTATTACACCGACCGCTTGATCGCTCCGTTTCCACAGGGAGCTGCGCTTTACCGAAGGCGTTCACCGCTGTATCAGGCTGAACAGATTCGCGATGCCCTGGCGATCTTTCAAGGCGCAGAGGATAAAGCCGTGCCGCCTTCGCAAAGTGAGGCGATGATTAACCGCCTGCGCGAACTGGGTGTGCCCTACCTCTTCCGGCTTTATCCCGGTGAGGGGCACGGTTTCCGCGCGCCGGACACGATTGAGGACTTTTACCAGCAAACCGAGCGCTTTTTGCAGGATTACGTTTTGTTTGGTTAGAAACTGCCTGCATCTTTCAGCCGGGCGAGGCTTTCCTGAAGATACTCCAGTCCGCTTTCCAGCGGAATGGTGACTTTTTCTTCCTCTTTGCGCGCTTTGATTTCCAGTGTACGGTTTTCAAGGGTACGTTTGGAAACCGTAACGCGCAGGGGTATGCCGATCAGGTCAGCGTCGTTGAATTTGACGCCGGGGCTTTCATCACGGTCATCATACAATACTTCCAGACCGGCTGCCTGCATCTGAGTGTAGAATCGGTCCGCAAGCTGACGAACGGCTGCTGAGTCTTTGCCTCCCAGCAAAACCAGGTGTACCTCAAATGGGGCAACACTGATTGGCAGTTTGAGGCCCTTCTCGTCGTGGTAGGCTTCTGCCAGGCACCCCATCAGCCGCCCAACGCCAATGCCGTAAGAACCCATCACCACCGGCTTGACCTGACCGGCTTCATCCTGGAAGGTGCAGCCCATTGCCTCGGAGTAGGTCGTGCCCAGCTGAAATATGTTACCCACTTCGATCCCGCGTTCGGCGTGCAGGGCCGCCTCACATTGCGGGCAGGAGTCGCCTTCCCGTGCAGCGGTGAGGTCTGCGACCAACGGCGTGGTGTAATCTCTGCCGAAGTTGACGTTACGCAGGTGATAGTCTTCCTGATTTGCGCCAGCCACCAGATTGGGACAATGCGGGATCAAGTCATCTACCGCCACCAACACGTCGTGCAATCCAACCGGCGAGGCAAAGCCCGGCACTGCACCGCTGGCGCGGATTTCCTCCTCACTGGCTGGACGCAGATCAACCGCATGGAGCAGATTTGCCAGTTTGGTTTCGTTGAGTTCCATATCGCCGCGCACGATGGCCATCACCAGCCGTTCTCTGGACTGGTTGTTTTCGATCAGGGTGGCGGTGAGAAAGACGGCCTTGGCAGTTTTTGATTGGGGAATGTTCAAATATCGCGCCAGTGATTCGATGGTGCGGGTCTGGGGAGTGTGAACCTTCTCTATGGGGAGGGGGGCTTCAGGGGCGGGGCGGGGTTTGGTAAAGCGGGCAACCTGACGGTTGGCAGCATAACCGCATGAATCACACAGAATCAAGGTATCTTCGCCGATTGGGTTGAGGTACATGAATTCATGCGAAAGTTTTCCGCCCATCATGCCGCTGTCGGAAGCCACCGCAATCACCGGCAGACCGCAACGCTGAAAAATTCGGAAATAGGCCGCATAATGGGCATCATATTGTTTTTGCAGCCCGTCCCAGTCTGCATCCAGCGAGTAAGAATCCTTCATCACGAATTCACGTACCCGAATCAAACCGGCACGCGGGCGAGGGTCGTCGCGGAATTTGGTTTGAATTTGATAGATCAGGCGGGGCAACTGACGATGAGAACGAATTTCGCGGCGTACCAAATCCGCTACGGACTCTTCGTGGGTCATCGCCAGTACCAGATCGCGTTCGGCGCGGTCTTTGAAGCGTGCCAGTTCAGCGCCGATGCGATACCAGCGTCCGCTTTCTTTCCAGATTTCGGCGGGTAAGACCAGCGGCAGGCTGACTTCCTGTCCCCCGATGGCTTGCATCTCCTCGTGCAGGATGCGCTCGATTTTCCGCTGGACACGCAGACCCAGCGGCAGCGCAGCAAAGATGCCGGCCGCTACCTGGCGGATATAACCGGCGCGCAGCAAATAACCGTAACCGGGGGATTGAGCCTCAGCGGGGGTTTCGCGCAGGGTTTGTGAAAATAGTTCGGACATGCGCATGGCGGTTATCCTCTCCGGGGTTATTCCCAATCATCCGGTTCAAGGTGGACATAAGCGCGGTCAATTTCGGGCATGGCTTCCAGCCGGGCAATGATTTCGTCGGTGATGCGGTGCGATTCGGTCAGGGTGGTTTGCCCATCCACGTTGACGTGCAGGTCGGCAATCAGGCGCGGACCGGAGTAATCGGTCATCAGGTGATGAACGCGCAGCACGCCGGGGACGGAAGAAGCTGTCTCAATGATGCGCTGGCGCAGCTCCTCGGAAGCGCCGCCGCCAGTCAGAAAGTTGAGGTTTTCACGGGCAGCCAGAAATGCCGCGCGGAAAATCCATATTGCCACCGCAAAACCGGCAAGGGGGTCGGTGAGGGGGTGTACCAGTTTGGAACCAAATGCGCCAACAAAGGCTGCTGAGGAGGTCAGTACATCGCTGAGGTTGTCTTTGGCAGCCGTGTTGAGGGTGGGGCTGGTCAGCTTTTTGGCTGTGTTGCGGATGAAAAGGAACATGCCCACTTTGACCGCGGCGCTGAAGAGCAGGACAGCGGTGGGCAGGCCGGGTTCAATTGCCAGCCCGCCCTGTTGAAAGCGCACAAAAGAAGCCCGCAGAGCTTCATAACCGGCAAATGCCATTGAAAAGGAAATGAGGGTACCCACCAGCGGCTCGAAACGGCTGTGACCCTGCGGGTGGGAGAGATCTGGGGGGCGCTGGGCCAGATACAGCCCCAACACCATCATCACCGAATACAATACATCCGAGATGGAGTTCGCAGCGTCGGAATAAAGGGCAACTGACCCGGAAAAATATGCCGCAAGACTCTTTACCACGGCCAGCAGGACATTACCGCTTATGGTCACCAGTAAAGCGGAACGATACAAACGGTTTTCTGCAGGTTGAGGCGTGTAATCGCGTACCCAGCGCATATCCTCTCCACATAAAAAAGACCTCAAAGATGCTCTTGCCCCTGCCGAATAAGTCGGCTGGCACCTTTGAGGCTGATGACAAAGTATGTTGAAGGCTGCGTGCTCCGCCTGTGAGGCTTAGTTTACCATAAAACCGGCTGAAAGAAAGGATTTCGTGAGATTGCCTTACGGCAGCAATTCTGTTGTAAACACCCTTTCAACTTCCAGCGGCTGGATGATCCCTGCCTCAACCAGCATGTTAGTCAGGGCTGACCACTGTTCCAGCGTCTGCCAGCCGTAGCCGTGCTTTTCGGTGAGGGGATTTTTGGCGTCACGCAGTTCGGTTTCCAGCATGTAGCGCATGTGCTGTGGGTCAGCCTGTGGGCCGGTATATTTAAGAACGATCTCAACCGCCTCTGCGGGGTTTTCTTCGGCATAGCGAATGCCCTCCAGCGCAGCTTTGAGGAAACGGCGCAGGACTTCGGGTTGTTCTTGCAGGATGCTTTCGGTTGTGACGTAGGTCAACCCCAGTGTAGGTACGCCGTAATCGGCGGCATCCCAGAGAGTCAATTCATAGCCCCACGAGCGAATCAGGTACGGCTCGTTGGACTTGAATAGAGGGTAGACATCCACCTTGCCTTCGGTGAGGATGCGCGGGTCAAAACCGACATTCACCAGTGAAACTTTATCGGCATCCGCGCCGGCCGCTTTGAGCAAGGCAAACAGATCGGGCGGCGGTGTGCCTTTGTAACCAACCATTCGTCCTTCCCAGTCTTTCGGGGTTTGAATACCGGAAGAAGCCAGGGCGGCGTAGGCCTGCTGTCCGCGCTGACCAATCAGGGCAATCGAAACCAGCGGCAGACCCGGATCGGCGCGGCGCTGCAGGAGAACGGCGGCATCCTGTGTGGTTACCTGAATTTTGCCGGCGGTGAGCAGTTGGAGATGCTCACCCTGCCCGGCGGAATGTTCAATGGTGACATCCAGTCCCTCTCGCTGAAAGAATCCCTTTTCTTTGGCGACATAAGCGCCCACAAACGGCAGGTTGGCCTGAGGTTTGTAACCGGCCATGAAGGTCATGGACATTAGAGGCGGAACAGTTGGGGGCTGCGCCGTCAGCGGTGGTGCGCATGCAGCAAGCGCCAATAAGAAAATCATCCACAAGAGTAAAAATTGCCAGCGTTTCATCATCACCTCTCACAAGTCAGTTTGGGATTGCCAGAAAATGATCCGCCGTTCCAGCCAAGCGGTCAGGCGGTAGAGCGACATGCCAGCCGCGGCGAGGATAAAAATGGCCGCAAATAGAAAGGGCAGGTTAAGGTTGGTGTAGGCCAGCCACATCACCCGCCCCAATCCGCCGGATGCGCCAGTCCATTCGGCGACCACCGCACCGATCAACGAAAGCGGCGCGCTGATTTTCAGGGCGGCAAATAAATAGGGCAGCGCGCCCGGCGCGCGTAAGTGACAGAAGATTTCAGAGCGTGAAGCGTGCCAGGAGTGGAACAGTTCCAGATGATGAGAATCGGTTTTTTGAAGCCCGCTGAGCACGTTGACCAGCACGGGAAAAAAGGTCAACAGCGCGGTGATGAGAATTTTAGGCAGCACACCGAACCCCAGCCAGATGGTCAGCAGCGGAGCGATTGCAACCAGCGGGGTAGATTTGAGCAAAATGGCCAGGGTCATAACGCCGTCCTCCAAACCCGGCAGCAAAGTGAGCAGCGAGGCAATCAGTACCCCTGCCAGCACGCCGAGCAGCAAGCCGGCAAAGGCTTCTCCAAGGGTAATCAGGCTGGCGTTGGCATATAGACCGGGCTGCTCGATCAGGGTTCGTAAGATGCGGCTGGGCGCAGGCAGCAAATACACCGGTACGGCCAGCAGTTTGACCATCCCTTCCCACAGGATCAGGAAAAGCAGCACAATCAGCGCGGCGGTTTGTCCGCCGTTCAAGCGC
>NZ_DAOUBL010000111.1:0-5849 GCF_034432615.1 Bellilinea sp.
CGGTCATACTCGTATTTCAACGTGAGCGGGTCGTACTCGGAATGCCCGGTGACGAATATCTGCCGGCCGTCGCGCCGCAGAACAATATACACCCCGGCGCGCGGCGATTCGGAGATGATTTCCAGTTCGTCCACCTGAAGGATGTCCTCGCGGCGGATTTCGGTATGGCGGGAGTGCGGCGCGTAAAATACATCGTCAAAGCCGCGCAGCAGCGGAATGTTGCGCCGGTTGAAGGTATGCTCAAAAACCCCGAACATCTTTTGAGGAAGTGGATATTTGGGGATGCCGTACTGGTGGTAGAGCGCCGCCTGCGCCCCCCAACAAATGAAGAAGGTAGAAAAGACATTGTGCTTGCTCCACTCGATGATTTCCTGCAGCTCGCTCCAGTAATCCACCTCTTCAAACGGGAGATGCTCCACCGGCGCGCCGGTGACGATAAAGCCGTCGTACTTTTCGGTTTTCATCTGCTCAAAGGTGCGGTAAAAGGTCAGCAGATGCTCTTCGGGGGTGTTTTTGCTGTGATGCGAAGCCGTGCGCATGAAGGCAATTTCCACCTGCAAAGCCGTGTTGCCCAGCAAGCGCAGCAGCTGCGTTTCGGTGGCAATTTTGGTCGGCATCAGGTTGAGAATGGCTATGCGAAGGGGGCGGATGTCCTGATGGACGGCGCGCTCCTCATCCATCACAAAGATATTCTCGCTTGCCAGAATCTCTCGGGCGGGCAGCGCATTGGGAATCTTGATCGGCATTGGGTACCTCCTGTCAGTCGCTCTTTGACCTCAACATATCATGAATTAACACCTGCCGCGATGGCGGAGGTTTTTTGACGAATATTCGAGTTTTTTTCGAGGGGGGTTAACCGCTCAACACAATGGCGCTATGATAACCATTTTGGTCTGAAAAATCAATATCCTTATTGCGGCTAACTGCCGCTTCTTTCAAAAACCGACTCTGCTCATTCTCAAGCTCGATCCCCGAATGGATTTTCAGCAACAGATCTCTGCACTCCTCTGACCATTAAATTAAACGCATCTATTGGGAAGTCGCCGATCTCCAGCCTGATGGATATTTTCGGCTGCATCCTCCCCCGTCCAGCATGAAGATTACGGATCAGTCGTCATCCGACTCTAAACGCATACCTTCCACTTCGGGCAGAGGATGCCCCAGCTGCAGACCCAGCACAAGCCAATCTTCCAAAACACTTTGCAGTTCCTCGCGGCATTCCTCCAGCGTATTGGCATTTGCCCAAACCCCGCTAAAACCCGGAATCGCTCCGTAATAAGTTCCGTCCGGTAATAATTCATATTTTGCCAGTTGCATTGCTTTATTAAGGTATTCGGGCAACATTTTTTGTCTCCAGGTTTTGACTTGTTGCAAAGAACAAAAGAGGAATTCGACAAAATTAACGGTGGAGATTATACACCAATCCTTTCATGTTCGGTTCACGATAGCGCAGCCAGCGCAAGTGTGAACGAGTGGGCTCCTCATACTTGCGTTTGATGACCGAGTGAACGCTCTCGACTTTCCAGCGCTGGCCATCCGGCCCGTCCAATAGATCCTGTGCCAACCGTTCGGCACATTCCTGCCGTTCGCGGCTGACCAGCCAACCTGCCCGCCGGTTGTGTTTTACCACCTTTCAATTTTGAAAATACAACGATTTTTCTTTCCAATCGGAATTGACAACTCGGATAATTTCTGCAAAATAGGGCTGTGATGCCCAACCTTCATCCAGCCGGCACACCATCCCATCCGAAAGGAGTTCTTCCCCCCATGAACCCTCAACCTCTTCTTTTCCACCCCAACCGCCCGGCTCAACCCCGCCGCGCGCTGATCTTCTGCCTCGTCCTCGCCGTCCTGCTGACCGCCTACGGCTGCGCCGCAGTCAGCCCAACCCCGCCGCCCGCCGAAACCGCCGCCCCAGCCCCTACCTTCACCCCCACCCTCGCCGTTCCGACCAACACCCCAGCCCCCACCTTCACCCCCACCATCCCGCCCACCCCCACCCCAGACCCCTGCCCCAGCCAGCCCGAACGCTGGACGCTCAACCTGCAAAAGGACGCCAGCGGCAACATCTACCGCAATAACTACCGCCTGCTCACCCCCACCTGCGCCTACGACAACCTCATGCCCTGGCTCGCCTTCACCATGGCGATCCAGAACGGCTACTCCGCCGAAGAAGCCGCCCACCTGCTCGGACTGCAAGACCACCCCTATTTCAACGGCTTCCGCTACAACGAAGGCATCCCCCAAAAATATGTCATGTGGTTCCACCTGCAAGCCGAAGAATCCATCCCCAAGCGCATTCTTTGGTACCTGGATACCATGCAGTACCCGCTCACCTCGCGCTTTTGGGTGTACAACGACCAGACCGGCGACTACACCCCCAACAAGTTCGTCATGCACGGCTGCACCCCCAACGTCAAAGCCGGGCTGCGCGACGGGCTGGGCAGCGAGGAAATCGTCTATTTCCCGATGGTCTGCTCGATCCTCAAATTCTTCCCCGGTGCGCAGGATAGGTATGTCTTACACAAATTACCGGACGGAAGCGAAGTCCCCAATGTGCAGAAAGGTTACATTCCCCATCCCGATTGGGCCTTCAACGATGACCCCGCCATTGGTGGCGGGCACAACTACGCCGAGCCCGGGCAGCCGGCCTACGCCACCCTGCTGTTCTACGCCTACACCGGCAACGGACAGTGGTGGTACCTCGGCGAGGACGACCGCTTCGAGCTGCGCGGCTTCATCAGCGTGGAGAGCATGAAGAACAACATCGAGTTTTTCCACGAATTCCAGCCGGAACTGCCGGTCTGGGACATCCAGTGGCTGAAGGACACCTACGGGATCGAGCCGCGCCCGCTGCCCGAACGGGTGGAAGATTACATTGCACGGGGAACGGCTGACCCGAGCGTGGCGGAAAAAGGAATGCAGGCTTTCCGCATCGCAGCCGAGCAGCGCAGCCGGTACAACGAGGACAAATTGAAAAAGTGAAAGGAGGCGCGATGAGCGTGCGAAAATTGTGGATGTTGGGTTTGGCTTTGGCATTAGTGCTGGGCGGGCTGGGCCTGTTCCCGGCCGCCCGGCCGGTATCTGCCGATCCGGGGTGTAATGGTTTAGGTGATGTTCTTATCTGTTCTGATAGCAACAAAAATTGCACAAGCGGATGCACCACAGACCAGTACGGGAATCTGGTCAAGAGCTGCACGCCGGGGAAGAGTACCGCAGAAAGGCAGGTCAACAAACTGATCACCTACGGTGAAAACAAGCAGGGGTGTGTCGGCGGCAGTGCCGTTGTGGATACCTGTACCGGCGTTGTCAAGCAAAGCTCATACAACATGAACAACATCGGTGAAGCCGAACTATGCTTCCGCGATTCCAGTACGGCTACCCTGGAGCCGGTCTGCGATACCCTGAAAATTGGGTAGCCAAGCCGCAAGAAACGTCCGTGCGGGATGATTTTTTTCGCATCCCATTTCGCATCTTTGCCCCCTGTTGCGCCTCCCCCAGTATCGCTTTAGCAATATTGGGGGAGGTGCTGCTGACTGTTTTTTTTCGCTTAGGCTGAACCCGAGTTATATTAACGTGAGTTCGGAATAAGAACCCGGCACGCGGTACCAATGCCCCCACCTGCACCTCCCCCAAAATCGCATGGGCGATTTTGGGGGAGGCCGGGAGGGGGACGAAAATGCTAAAGTTGATGATGTAGAAATGATTTATCCCGAATTGAGGTTATATTACTTAGAGAAGTGCAACCCTTTTTACAGGTCAGCGCGCTGCTCTTCGGGCATTCTTTCCGTACAGCTCCTCCTATTTTGCTCCCTTGGGCGGATAGAAGCGGAACTTCCACACCCCCGGCTGACCAGTTTCCTCGTAAACCGTCGAATTAGTGGTGGCAATATGCAGCCAGGTTTGACCCGGAGCCAGCGGGAAAGGCCGGCCGTCGGCATAGCGCAGGCGCACCGGCCGCGCTAAACCGGTGGTTTTCTCATAGTCTTCGCCCACCATGCTCCAATAAACATTGGTATAAACCTGCCCGTTGCGGAAGACAACCGCTTTGCCTTTTGTACCGGGCTGCATGTTCAGGTCAATGATGGTCGGCGTGCGGGCGGTATGTTCGACAAACAGGACAACCACATTTTCAAGAAGCACAGGCCGGTTGGTCAGTCGGTCGGTTGCCGGAACGAACTGCCCAACCCGGCTTTCGTCGCCGTAATCCTGATAGCGCCAGTAAGCCCCCGCAACCGGATCGTACACCCAGCGCGCCTGATTCAGATAGGCGTAAAACACATTCACCTGATCGGCGGGTTGACCCCCGGCAGGCGGCTGCGGGTCAAACACATTGCCCGAATAGTTGGGCGGCGCGCTGGGGTTGCGGTTGGCTTCCGCCAGCCGGCGCAGCTGAGTCACCGACAGGCCGGCGCTGTTGATGTCCTGCGGGTTGCTGCCGAACACATTGCGGCAGATGCGCAGGTTGACTTCCGCCGATTTACTTGCCGCAACCAGACAGCCGTTGGGAAAAGCAGCTGCAATCGGCACATAGGCCTCGCGCCCGGAGCGCACGCCGGCCAGTCCCGCATCTTGCGGCTGTTCAATTCCCACAATGGCGTTGCTCTGGTTTTGGTTTTCTCCCGACCCGTTCGTCGTCTGATTCCATTCCAGACCAAAATCGAGATTCAGATCGGTTTGGCGAAAGGTAAACACCCTGGTTTGCGCCACGTTGTGTGCGCTGCCGTCCTGAACAGGTACTTCCGCATCGCTGGAGGTCAGACGAAAACCCTCGGGGATTTGCAACCGCACGGCATACAATTTACCGATTCGCGGCGAGAAAGCGTAGTAGCCGTTGCCATCTGTCAAAACCGTGCGGATAACACTGCCGCCCAACTCCACCAGCTGCAGCTCGATGCCGCCCAGCCCGGGTTCATCGGGCTGTTGAGCGCCATCGGCATTGCGGTCCCACCAAACGCGGCCTCCCAAAGCAGCGCCGTTGAGACGCAGCGGTTCGGCGCGCGGGGTCAGCCCGGCCGGAGTGGGCAGCAATTGGGGCGCTTCGCCGTAAAAGACGGTCAGAAAGCGGGTCATCCCCTCGGTGATGTAGATTTCATACACCTGCGGAGCAACCGAAAGGCCGGTCTGCGGGCGGACGGTAGGGGGGAAGTGAGCCAAAGATACCAGCACGGCCGGCAGCTCCAGCCAGGACGGATCAGACACCGGCAGCCCGGTTAAAGGGTTATAACCGGCCGGGAACTGCTCCAGATCTGGCCCCATCGGGTAAGACGGCGGAGTTTCGCCTGACGCAATCACTTTCCCCGTCAACGGGTAAAAAGTTAAGGACAAAACCAGCCCGATACAAATCAGCACAAAAAAGATAGAGAAGAATTTCTTCATCCTGATGCCTCCATAATACCAAAAAAAGACCGTTTCCTCTTAAGAAATTATATCGAGACCCCAGCTGGCCAGCCTTTACACCTTTGTAAGCTGACACCCATCCGGGATCAATTCTTCCATCAGAGATTTTCCGCCAGGAGAGGTTTCTTGCTGTTCTCTGCGTCTTTGCGCCTTTGTGTTGAGCGGCGCCTTATCCGCCAACGGCAAAGCCGCCTACCCGCACCACGCCGTTGCCCTTGACCGTGTCCTTGCCGACCTGTACGATTTCAGCCCAGGCCAGCCACTCCCCCAACGCCTGCCAGACCTCGACCGGCGCCTGATACACGGCCCGCCCAACCAGCCCGCTGATCCACGTTTCCCGCCCGCTGCGGCTGGATGAGCTGGACAGTTCCACCCACTCAGTGTGATTTTCCACCAGCTGCACCTGCCGCGCCAGCTGACGCAGCCGCACCCGCTCATCATAAGCGCGC
>NZ_DAOUBL010000112.1:0-3271 GCF_034432615.1 Bellilinea sp.
GCGCCACAATCTCAGCGGGTGTGCCGCCCAGGTAAACCGCTGGCACATTTTCCGGCAGCTGATGATCCAAAAAAGCCCGCCCGCCTAATACCACAACCGGCTGGGGTTCGGGGAACTGCTTTAAAATCTCCGGCAGACGGGATAACTTAACAGCCGAGTCCTTGCGAGTGGCGGTAAACAACAAAAGACGCGGCTGCAGGTGTAAGAGGGCTTCTTCCAACCGATCAAGCGGCAGGTCCTGTCCAAAGTATTTGACATCCCAGCCGCGCCAGCGCAACATGACCACCAGCATAAGCAGACCGATCTGGTGCAGTTCTCCCGGCGCGCAGGCAGCCACAATCACTCCCGGGCGGGCCGGCGGCGCCGAAGCCGAAAGCATGCTCATCAGGTACTGCATGCAAAACTGGGTGGCGTAATGCTCAACCGCAATCGGCAGTTCACCGCGGTGCCAGCGTTCGCCTAACTCCACCAACACGGGGGTGATAATATACACCAGCACCTGATCCACGGAATACAGTGAGAACGAACGCCGCAGGATTTCTGTGGCAGATTCCTCGTTGAAGTTGATCTACGCGTTCAAAAACTGCTGCGAAAGCGCGTCCAGCGAAGCGGGGCGCTCCGGTTGAACCACCGCTTGCTCGGTCAGCGGGTCCTTGCCCATGGCGCGCAATTCGTGCAGGTATTCCACCGCCCGCCCAATACTCATCCCGGCGTCCACATGGCGCTTCAGCCATTGCAACAACCGCAAATCATACTCAGAATATAAACGGTATCCTTGATCGCCACGCGAAGGGCGCGGTAAACCGTAGCGGCGTTCCCATGCTCGCAGGGTAACCGGCAATAGACCCACCAGGCGCGAAACCGCCTTGATGTTATACACCGGAACATGATGGGGATTTACCAGCGCCGGATCATCCATTCCAAAATTAACCTTTTCTTTTTCCACAATTTTCACCTGTAACTAATCTATCATAATGAAACGGGCTGGAATTTACAATGCCGATTCAAGGTTTGTACAACCTGTCGGCATTTTTTGACCTCAGACAGTTTCGGCAACGCTGCTGCGCGAAGAAACCTTGCGGCTGTGCGAAAGCAGTTCGCCCACTTTTTCAACGGCCTGATCCAGGGTTTCTCCAAGGAAAATGCCGGCAATTTGCTTTCTCAATTGAGGTTTGTAATTAAAAGCACTGCCACCGTAGCCGAACAGGGGCGTAGGCCGCAGGCGATTAACTTTTTCCTGCATGCGCCTCAATTCCAGCGCAGCCGATTCCATGCTGGCGCTCAGGATGATCATGTTTGGTTTTTCGTAGCGGGCGTAATCCACCAGATCATCCAGCGGGATATCCGGGCCAAGGTACTCAACCCGGTAACCCTCACTGCGCAGCAGAACCGCCATCATCAGCGCGCCAATCTCGTGCTGTTCAGTAGGTGCGCCGCCAATCAACAGGTGGGGAGCACCGCGCCGGCTGGGATAGGATTGTAACAATGTCAGCAATTTACCCCGCAGATACGAACTGGCAAAGTGCTCGGTGGTGATGCGGATATCGCCGCGGTACCAGGCCTCGCCAATTTCCACCAGTGCCGGCCCAAAAATTTGGGTGCAGACTGTCATGATGTCATACCCTGCCAGCACCTCTTTGACGATTTCCCCGCTGCGCGCCTCATCATGCTTGATCAATGCTTTATACAGTTGATCCGCATAAACTTCCGGTGCGGTATCCGGGCGGACACGCTCGACCGCTGGCATGGTCGGTACTGCCTCCGGCCAGACGCCGTTACGGGTCATACTGCGCAGTTCACTGATGGCATTGCTGATGGATACGCCTTCGTCAATCCGTTTTTTCAACCAGCGTAAAATGGCCACATCGCGGTCCGAATACAAACGATAGCGGTTATCGGAACGGTGGGGAGTGAGCACCTCATGCCGCCGCTCCCATGCTCTCAATGTGACCGGTCGAATACCGGTTTGGGCAGCCACTGCTTTGATGGTGTATTTTGGATCATCGGGGAAATCGGTTATGGTCTTCATGCCTGCGTCCTTTCAGTCGGGTACCTGCGTTTTTGCTAATGCAAAGTTGTACTAACCTTGTACACACTAATAATATAGCAGGTTTTACAAGGTTTGTACAGTACCCTTGTACAACTCTAATACAACTCTTAACTTTGTACTTTACGCAAACGCATCGGCAAGCCGTCATGCGGCCGCAGCGTAACCAGCGGGTCAACCTGAACCGGTTCGTGGGTTGCCAGTTCCAGGCGATAATGCTGGGTCACGGCTGCGAGAATTAAGACGCCTTCAATCAGGGCAAAATTGTTGCCAATGCACAGGCGAGGGCCACCCCCAAAGGGAATATACGCATAGCGCGGAATTTTCCGTTCATTGCCATCGGTAAACCGCTGCGGCAAAAAGGCTTCGGCATCTTCCCAAAACTGAGGATGACGGTGAATAACGTACGGGCTGATCACGATCAAAGCCCCGGCGGGGATTGTCTGACCGTCGAACACATCCTCGCCGAGTGCCTTGCGGGTGATCAGCCAGGCCGGCGGGTAGAGACGCAGCGCCTCTGAAAAAACCGCGGCAGTGAACGGCAGCCGTTCCAGATCCGGATAGCAGGGAAGACGGTCAGCGGGAAGTCGGGCGTCCTCCTCCCGCATCTGCTCCCAAACCTGGGGGTGCTGCGCCAGCAGATACCACGACCAGGTCAACGCGCTGGCTACCGTTTCATGCCCGGCGATTAACAGCGTAATGATTTCATCCCGAATTTGGCGATCGGTCAAACCGCCGCTATGGCTCTCTTCATCGCGTGCATTGAGCAGCATGTCCAGCAAATCATCGTATCGGTTACCGCTCCTGCGCCGATTCTCCATGATCTCATAGACGGCCTGATCGAGCTGACGCAGCGCCTTGCGGAAAGATAGATTTTGCGGAATCGGCAGCCAGTCGGGCGGGGCAAAGGGATTTTGAGCGCGGTAGATGACATGATCGAGAGCCGTTAACACCGCCCGGGTCAGGCGGGGGGCATCCGTACGCAGGTCAATCGAAAACAAGGCTTTCCCCACAATTTCCAGCGTCACAGCCATCATCTCGCGGTCAACGTCCAGCACATCGTCCGAAGCAACTCGCTGCCAGCGTTCCAGCATCGCCTCAACCGCCGGCGCAATGACCTCATCAAGGCTGGCAAGCCGCGAGCGCGAGAAAGCGGGTTGTTCCATGCGGCGGTGGCGCAGCCACTCTTCTCCATCACTGGTCAGCAGTCCCCTGCCGGTGATC
>NZ_DAOUBL010000113.1:0-3433 GCF_034432615.1 Bellilinea sp.
CGAAATCACCGTTGGCACATTTCTCGCTTATGCCGGTTTGATCGTCTGGATTATTTTTCCGATGCGTAACCTGGGGCGTCTGATCGTCCAGACCTCCACTGGCATGGTTTCTTACAACCGCGTCATGGAGATCATCAGGCAGGATCGCGAGTCACTGGAAACCGGCAAGCACCGACCTAAAAACGATATCCTCGGTAAAATCGAGTTCGAGCAGGTTGGTTTTGCGTATGATGATGGAAACGCAGCCCTCGAAGACATTACCTTCTCCTGTGAGCCGGGACAGGTGGTTGCCTTGTTAGGGTCAACCGGTTCAGGTAAGACCACGCTGGTCAATCTGCTGCCCCGCTTTTATGAATATACCTCAGGCAGAATTTTGCTGGATGACATTGAACTCAAACGCTATCCGCGCCTTTTTCTGCGTCAACAGATTGGCATCGTCGAGCAGGAGCCCTTCCTTTTTTCGCGTACTATTCGCGAAAACATCACCTATGGGGTTGGCAGGGAAGTGCCGCAGTCCGAAGTGGAAGCAGCCGCCAAAGCCGCCGCAATCCACGACATCATCCTCACCTTTGAAAAGGGCTATAACACGCTTGTCGGTGAAAAAGGGGTTACTCTGTCGGGTGGTCAAAAACAACGGGTGGCAATCGCCCGCACCCTGCTGAAAAATCCGCGCATCCTCATTCTGGATGACTCCACCTCCGCAGTTGATACGGAAACCGAAGCTGAAATACGCGAAGCCCTGCAAAACTTAATGAAAGGCCGCACCACCTTCATCATTGCTCACCGCATTCAAAGCATCATGGATGCCGACTTAATCCTTGTGCTGGATAAAGGCCGCATCGTCCAGCGTGGTAAACACAATGACCTGGTACGGCAGGAAGGCATTTACCGCCAGATTTATGAAATCCAGACCCGGATTGATGACGAGCTGGAAAAGGAGATAGCCAGTGTCGCTTGAATATTTTGAAGAAGAAGAATTTAAGACCCAATTTAACGGTCAAACTTTACGCCGCATTCTGGCCTTGACGCGCCCGCACTGGCGCTGGGTGGTCGGCTTTCTGGTCACCATTGCGCTGGTGAGTGGGCTGGATTCGGTTTTCACTTACCTGAGCAAACTGATTATTGACGACGGCATTCTGGCGCAGAACCGCACTGAGTTATATCGTCTGTTGATCATCTACGGTTCATTGGGTTTTGTTCAGGCAAGCGGTGTATTTGGTTTCATTTACCTTGCCGGTGTGTTAGGTGAACGGGTGCGTTATGACCTGCGCCAAAAGATGTTCAACCATCTGCAGGGGCTTTCGCTTTCCTACTTCAGCCGAACGCCGGTTGGCTGGATCATGTCCCGTGTCACTTCAGACAGTGAACGGGTTGCTGATCTGGTTACGTGGGGATTGCTGGATGTTACCTGGGGCTTGATGAACATCATCACCGCCATGGGATTTATGCTGTTCATCAACTGGAAACTGGCGCTAATTGTGCTGGGAATACTGCCGATCTTGTTTTACATTGCCTATGAATTCCGCAAACGGATTCTGGGTGAATTTCGCACCGTGCGCAAGATGAACTCAAAAATCACTGGAGCATTCAACGAAAACATCACCGGCGTGCGGGTCGTAAAAGCGCTGTGCCGCGAGGATGCCAATCTGGAAGAATTCAAAGCCCTGACTGCCGATATGTACCGCTCTTCTTATCGCGCGGCATGGTTGAGCGCCTTGTTTCTACCCAGCGTCCAGCTGGTTTCAGCCATCGCACTGGCTGCCATCGTCTGGTACGGCGGCTGGCAGGTACAGGTGGGTGGCATGACTGTCGGCGGCATTCAAGCCTTCGTTTCGTACGTCACCTTCATGATGTGGCCAATCCAGGATCTGGCACGGGTGTTTGCTGAAATGCAACACGCCATTGCTTCTGGTGAACGTATCTTCTCAATGATTGACGCTGTACCGGATGTCAAAGACCTGCCGGGTGCTTTTGACCCCGGCACAATTCAGGGCGATATCGAGTTTGATAACGTCACTTTCTACTACGATGACGGTGACCAAAAACCCGTTTTGGAAAATTTCTCCTTGTATGTCAAACGTGGTGAAACGATTGCGCTGGTTGGTGAAACCGGTGGCGGCAAGACCACCATCGTCAACCTTTTGTGCCGTTTTTACGAGCCGAAAAAAGGCAGTATCCGCATAGGCGGCAGGGATTACCGTGACTACTCCCTGCATGCCATCCAGTCCCGCATTGGCATGGTGCTTCAAACCCCCCACCTTTTCTCCGGAACGATCCGCGAAAATATCCGTTACGGGCGTCTGGATGCCACGGATGAAGAAATTGTGGAAGCTGCCAAACTGGCCGGCGCGCACGACTTCATCATCAAACTCAAAAAAGGGTATGACGAACAAGTAGGAGAAGGCGGAAATCTGCTTTCCGTTGGTCAAAAGCAGTTAATCAGTCTGGCACGGGCTGTGCTTGCCAAACCGGAAGTGTTCATCATGGACGAAGCCACCAGTTCGGTGGATACCCTGACCGAGGCGTTGATTCAACGCGGAATGGAAACGATGATGAAAGGCCGCACAAGTTTCGTGATTGCCCACCGTCTTTCCACAATCAAACGCGCCAATCGTATTCTGGTCATTGAGCAAGGAAAAATTGCCGAAATGGGCAGCCATGCCGAGTTGTTGCGTAAGCGCGGCAAGTACTACTCCCTGTACACCAAGCAGTTCCGTCATCAAATGGAGCAGGATCTGGATCCCTTCTCACAACCCGAACAACTGGCAACGGCTTGATAGAAAAATCCCCGCCGGGTGGAAAACTGGCGGGGATTTTCTAATGCTGATAACCTCAAGATTTTATGGGGTGATTGTCTGGACTGACGGTACAAACCATACTGCATCCACCGGTCCCTTGCTGTTTTTGTTGGTCACTCCCAAAATGAACTGGACATTCTTTCCCACAAAAGCGCTCAGGTCAAGATCAATTTGCGTCCACTTGCCGTCCAGGGTTTCACTCCATTTACCCAGATTTTCGATGTTGCCGTTGTCAATTCGATAATCCAGACTGAACTGTACGTCACAGGTCGTGTTCCCTTCCAGGCAGGCAACCCAAGCCTTGAAACGGTCTCCACTTTGAATGTTTCGCGCCGGATAGAACCCTTGCATCCAATCATTCGGGTTGGCGAGGTGCATCCAAAGCGCCCGTTCATTTTCCTGACGGCCGCCCTCCATCTTAGGATTGAGCAAGACGGCTGCCCACTGAGCCTCACTTTGACTGACATTGGCGCACGGGCGGGCTACCTTACCAGCATTGCTCGACCACTCGGCCTGACAAATGCTGGCCACAAAGTCCAGAGGATAGATTGCGGAAGGCACATCATCGCTTTTGTAACCGGACACTTTAATACTGACCCAGAAAGGTTTATCCTGATTGTTACCTAGCCCAAAGG
>NZ_DAOUBL010000114.1:0-2455 GCF_034432615.1 Bellilinea sp.
CGATCAACTGCATATCGCCGTATTCAATGCCGTTATGAACCATTTTGACATAATGACCGGCCCCGCGCGGGCCAATGTAACTGACACAGGCAGCCCCATCCTCGGCTTTGGCAGCCACTGCCATCAACATGGGCTGTAATACCTGCCAGGCCGCCGGCGAACCCCCCGGCATCAGGCTCGGACCCCAAAGCGCACCCTCCTCCCCGCCGGAAACGCCCATCCCAATAAAGTGAATCCCTTTCTCAGCCAGATTCAGACTGCGCCGATCGCTGTCCAGAAAATACGAATTACCGCCGTCAATCAGAATATCGCCCGGTTCCAGATAAGGCAACACATCCTCAATCGCCTGGTCTACCGTCTTGCCGGCCGGCAGCATCAGCAGCAGCCGACGGGGTCTTTCCAGCATAGCGGTTAATTCGGCTAAACTGGCAGCGCCCAACGGGGTCGCACCGGGGGCGGGCTGCTCAACAAATAAACGCACTTTTTCCGGCGAACGGTTGTACACGGCTACGCGAAAACCATTGCGTTGAAAATTGCGCCCCAGATTAAAGCCCATCACCCCTAATCCATATATCCCAATTTCTGCCTGTTTCATGCTTCTTGCTCCTCTGCTTTCTCCTCGATTTCTTCGCGAATTTGCTCTGCCAAACGGCGTGCCTGCTGCCCGGCAATTCCCAGATAAGCCTCTACGTTCATCAGCTGTCTAACTTGGTCGCTGCCGAGAATAGCACCAATCTGCTCATCCTCACATAAAAATGCCAGCAGCGGGTTTTCCTGTCCGTTCTGAACCGCCTGCCACGCGGCGAGTGAAAGACCGCGCAGGCGCTCGTGCATTGCCTGCCGGTCTGCGCCCCGCTTAACCAGCGCCATGAGCACCCTTTCGGTTGCCGCAAAGGGCGCATAGCGGTACAAATTGCGTTGAATGGCTGCCTCGTCAAACCGCAAGCCCTTCAAAATGCGCCGGGTGGTGATCAGCATTTCCTCTGCAATCAGGAAACTCTCCGGCAGCAGCGAGCGGCGGTTGGCAGAATCATCCAGCGTCCGCTCTAGCAACGAAAAGGCGGCATTACCCCATGCCACTTGCGGCATCAACGCCAGCGAACGCGCCAGTGAATTCACTTTTTCCGCCAGAATCGGATTTCGCTTAAAGGGCATCGCCGAAGAACCGACTTGCCGCTCACCAAATGGCTCCTGCCACTCCCCCAACGGCGGTGATTGTAAAAAGCGCAGGTCGAAAGAAAATTTATTCAACACCGCTGCCACTCCGGCCAGCTGGCTGATCAGGCGGTATTCCTGCATGCGCGGCGCAACCTGCGAAGTCACTGCGTAAAAGGGTAAATCCAGTTTATGGCTCAGGATTTCCTCGAATGCCGGCAGATTTTCCAGGCCGATCAAATCCGCATAGGCGGCCGCCGTACCAACCGCGCCTTTGAATCCCTTGCCGCGCAGCTGATTTCTCAACTGGCGCAGAGAACACCACTCCGTGAGCAGGTCCTGTGCGTAAAATGCCAGCCGGTAGCCCAGGGTGGTCGGCTCAGCCGGCTGCAGATGGGTGAAGCCCATCACCGGCAGTTCAGCCGTCTGGGCAATCCGTTCGGCAAACAGGGAAAGAACCCCTTTCAAATGTTTCAAAAGCAAATCCAGGGCCACGCGCAAACGCAAAACCTCGGCATTATCCTCGATATCCATCGAAGTAGCACCCAGGTGCAATATTGCGCCACCCAGTGGTGATTGCTCGGCAAAGGTTTTCAATTCCGCCATCAAATCGTGGTGAATTTGGGCTTCGATTTCCTGCGCGCGCGCCAGATCAATCCTCTCCACGTTACGGCGCAAGTCGTTTACCTGCTCCTCACCAACCAGCCCAAAGTGGGCCTGCGTTTCTGCCAGCGCCAGCCAGATACGCCGCCAGAGACGGCGTTTTTCTTCCTCCCCCCAAATTTGCCGCATTTCCGGGGAGCCGTACCGCCAGCTGAACGGAGATTGATACCCATCACCTTTGCTCATTGTCATGATTTTACTACGAACCACATCAAAACGTTCTGACAGGCGCAATGTTATAATTTTCTCAATTAATCTCGCTGCAAAAAGGTGATTTTCATGGTCGCACAATCAAACATCGTTCTGTTGGGTAAAATCGGACAGCTCGGTTGGGAATTAAACCGCGATCTACAACCGCTCGGTAAAGTAACCGCGCTCGATTATCCACAAATTGACTTTACCCGTCCGGCCGAACTGATTTCACTGCTCGAGTCCCTGCAACCCGAACTGATTGTCAACGCTGTCGCCTACACCAATGTGGACAAAGCCGAAAGCGAACCCGAATTGTGCGATCAAATCAATTTTCATGCGGTGGAACAACTGGCACGGCTGGCTTCACACCTCGGCTGCGGGCTGATTCATGTATCCACAGACTACGTATTTGATGGCAGCCAGAGCCGCCCATACACCGAAGAAG
>NZ_DAOUBL010000115.1:0-3316 GCF_034432615.1 Bellilinea sp.
CATCAAACCGGGCATCCCGGATGTTGACCCGTTCCGATTGGAACCGGAAGAGGAATAAAAAATATGGATGCGGTAACCGACAAATATCAAACGCTTTTCAAACACCTTTCGCCGGTGTGGAGTCACTATACCGAAATTATCGTGAGCAAGGCGGAAGGCACGCTCCTGTACGACCTGAACGGCAGGCCGTATCTGGATTTTACCTGCGGCATTGGGGTGACCAACACCGGTCATTGTCACCCCAAGGTGGTCAGCGCCGTTCAGGAACAGGCCGCCCTGCTGCTGCACGGGCAGGCGAACATCATCACCCATCAGCCGATGTTGAATCTGGTGGAAGCGCTGCTGGAAATCGTCCCCCAGCCCATTGACGGCTTCTTTTTCAGCAATTCCGGTGCGGAAGCGGTCGAAGGGGCGGTCAAATTAGCCCGGCACGCCAGCGGGAAGAGCAACATCATCGTATTTCAGGGAAGTTTTCACGGTCGGACGGCCAACACCATGGCGATGACCACCTCCAAAACCATTTACCGGGCGGGGTATCAACCCCTGCCGGCGGGTGTGTTTGTGGCGCCGTACCCCTATGCTTTGCGGTTTGGCTGGGACGAGGAAACCACCAGTCAGTTCTGCCTGGAGGAACTTGAATTTCTTTTGCAAACTCAAACCGCCCCCTCCGAAACCGCCGCAATGATCGTTGAACCGGTGCTCGGCGAGGGGGGCTATGTGGTGCCGCCGGTCAGTTTTCTCAAAGGGCTGCGTGAGCTGTGCAGCCGCCACCAAATTCTGCTAATTGTGGACGAAATTCAGTCCGGCTTTGGCAGAACCGGGCGGTGGTTTGCGCTGGAGCATTTTGACCTGCAGCCGGACATCCTGGTGGTTGCCAAAGGGCTGGCTTCCGGTTTGCCGCTTTCGGGAGTTTTCAGCTCGCTGGATTTAATGAAAAAGTGGGTGACCGGTTCTCACGGCGGAACCTACGGCGGGAATGCCGTGGCCTGTGCCGCGGCGGTGGCCACCATTGCCGCCATCAAAGAAGACGGCATGCTCGCCAATGCCCGGCAGCGCGGCGGGCAGCTCGTCCAGGGTCTGAGACAAATCCAGAAGGATTACCCGGTCATCGCCGAAATCCGCGGATTGGGATTGATGATCGGCTGTGAATTTAGAAATTCAGACAAGAAACCGGATAAAAACACCGCCAAGGCGGTTGCCCACGCCTGCCTTGACCGCGGATTGATTCTACTGACCTGCGGCGCGTGGGATAACACCATCCGCTGGATTCCGCCCCTCAATGTCACTGCGGCGCAAATTGAACAGGCGCTGGCAATTTTTGAGCAGGCGGTTGCGGAAGTTGTGGGAGGATAATCCACTATGGAGGTCTGGCGCATCAATCTCCACGAACGAAGTTTCAGCCGAGAGGCAACGCCCGCGGCGTGGCAGCGGCTGGGCGGGCGCGGGTTGTTAGCCCGCATTTTGCTGGATGAAGTCCCGCCGACCTGTGACCCGCTGGGCAGCAGGAACAAACTGATTTTTGCACCCGGTTTGCTGGTGGGACATAAGTTATCCTCCTGTGACCGGATTTCGGCCGGCGCAAAAAGCCCGTTAACCGGCGGCGTAAAGGAAAGCAACGCCGGCGGTTCGACCGGCCTGCAATTGACCTACCTCGGCATCAAGGCGTTGATCATCGAAGGACAGCCGAGCGGTGAGGACTGGCTAATTTTGCGCCTGGACAGTCAGGGCGTTCATTTTGAACCGGCCGGGGATGTGGTTGGCAAAGGTATTTACGCCAGCGCCGAAGAGTTGCGCCGGCGGTATGGCACGCGGGCAGCCATTGCCCTGATTGGGCCGGCCGGCGAAATGAGATTGACCGCCGCCGGTATCGTCAATCTGGATAAGGACGGCGTCCCATCCCGCATCAACGCGCGCGGCGGTTTAGGCGCGGTGATGGGCAGCAAACGCATCAAAGCCATCGTCATTGACGGCTTGCAGGGCAAAGCCCCTCCCATTCAGGATGAAAAGGCCTTCCGCGCCGCCCAAAGGGAATTTACCAAAGCCCTTATGGCGCACCCCCAAACCGCTACCTACCGGGATTTCAGCACGGCGGGGATTGTCCACATGTGCAACCTGTTTGGGGCACTGCCGACCAGGAATTTCAGCCAGGGTCAGTTTGAACTGGCTGAGCAAATCAGCGGAGAAAATTTACGCAGCATCCTGCTGGAACGCGGCGGAAAGGCCGATCCCTCTCACGCCTGCATGGTCGGCTGTGGAATTCGCTGCTCGAATGTTTATGCCGACCA
Organism: Bellilinea sp.; assembly: GCF_034432615.1. Lineage (GTDB taxonomy): Bacteria > Chloroflexota > Anaerolineae > Anaerolineales > Anaerolineaceae > Bellilinea. Next base: position 2,286 of record NZ_DAOUBL010000115.1, read on the forward strand.
GAACGGCGAGGTCATCGTTTCACCGATTGAGTATGAAACGATTGGCTTGATGGGCAGCAATCTGGGCATCGGCAGTCTGGATGAGATTGCCCGCCTGAATTACAAAGTCAACGACCTGGGCCTGGATTCGATTGACACCGGCGCTGCGCTGGGCGTTGCCGCCGAAGCCGGCTTGATGAAATTTGGCGATGCGCAAAGCGCCCATCGTTTGCTGGAAGAGGTGGAGAAAGCCACCCCGTTGGGCAGGCTGCTCGGCTGCGGAGCAGCGGTGACCGGTAAGGTGCTGGGGGTGAGGCGCGTACCGGCGGTGAAAGGCCAGGCCATATCCGCCTACGACCCGCGGGCGATCAAAGGCACCGGGGTGACCTATGCCACCAGCCCGCAGGGGGCGGATCACACCGCGGGTTTGACCATCCGCGCCAAAATCAATCACCTCGACCCGCAAGGGCAGGTGGAAGTTTCGCGCACGGCACAAATCAACATGGCGGGATACGACACGCTGGGAGCCTGCATTTTTGCCGGTTTTGGCTTTGCAGCAGCGCCGCACACCATTCGCGACCTGCTGAACGCCCGCTACGGCTGGAATGTGGATGAAACCATCCTGCAGCAGTTGGGAAAAGAGACCCTGCAGCTGGAGCGGGAGTTCAACCGCAGGGCCGGTTTTACCTCCGCCCACGACCGCCTGCCGGAATGGATGTGCGAGGAGGCACTCCCGCCCAACCGGTGCGTTTTTGATGTGGACGAGCGCGAAATGGACGGGTTGTTTGACGGGTGAACCGGTTGTAACCTGATCCGCTCAAAGATGACCCCGCGCCGGGGGTTGTCCCCGCCGTCGGCCGACTTCAGGCCGGCCGGAGTTATTTGCTATAATTCAAGCGGGAGGCCGGGTTGCGCCCGCAGCGCGCCGCTTCAAAACCGCTTTATGAATTATCAAAATCCTGGAGGAAATCGCTACAATGACTACCGATCAACCCCTGAAATGCCCGGTCTGCGCCACCCCGTTCAGTCCCGGCCAGCCGCACTGCGCCAAC
>NZ_DAOUBL010000116.1:0-2555 GCF_034432615.1 Bellilinea sp.
AAGTATTATGGAAAATACCGCTGCTGCGGAAAGCAACACGAATATTGAAATTAAGCCAAAAATGAAATTTGCCGGAAAGGTCATCAAAACCACTCTGGCTGGTGCTGTTGTTGAAATTGCGGAAGGTCAAAAAGCCGTCCTTCATATTTCGCAAATATCCACCTTCACTGACCAACCCATTAAAAGCGTCAAAGACGTTTTACAAGTTGGACAAATCATTGATGTGTGGGTACGCCGCATCAAAGACAACCGCATCGAATTAACCATGATCAAACCGCTTGAGCTGGAATGGCGCGAAATTAAACCTGACATGGTGGTGAAAGGCAAAGTGGTGCGCATTGAAAACTTCGGTGTATTTCTGGATATTGGCGCAGAACGTCCCGGCTTGATTCATATCAGCGAACTGGCTCACGGCTATGTGCGAACGCCCGCGGACGTAGTTAAAGAAGGCGACGAGCTGGAAGCCAAAGTAATTGATGTCAATAAAAAGAAAAAACAAATCAAACTCAGCGTTAAAGCCCTCCTGCCCGAACCAGTTCAGGAAGAAGTAACCGAACCGGTCAGAGAACCCAAAAAAGAAACAGGCAAAGAAAGACCACGTCGCAGCAAGAAGAACCCTTCCCGTCAGGAACGCCACAGCGATTACGGCGATTTAAGCGCCGAATTCCATCAGGCCGGTGAGGCTTCTACCGCCGAAAGTGAGCCAACCGCCATGGAAATTGCCCTTCGCGAAGCCATGGAACGTGCCAAAGATCGAAAAAAGGTTGAAAAAGCCAAAAAAGAAAAGGCTAAAAGCCTTTCCAATGAACAGGAAGAAATTTTGGCGCGCACCTTAGAGCACAAGAGCACAACTCAATAATTTTGGTAGCTGGTTAAAGTCCCTTAACGCCAGGCTTAATGATCTCCCTGGGTCATTCTGCTGAGGTGAACTTCACAACTCTGCTTTGGTCAGGCAGAGTTGTTTTTTTCTTCAAAATCAAAAAACTATGATAAACTTTGGAAAGGTAGAACCCACAATGGACAATCTACCTTACCAATCCGTAAATCTTTCTTTGATTGCATGGTGTTATCCAAAAGAGATTTTCAACAATGCTTCTGAAAATCATCTCCTGAGGGAGGAGCCAATTTTGCGCCCTCCCTCAGATCATTAATGGGTATCGTGGAGGCAAAATGCCAACCAAATACATTTTTTACACGGGTGGGGTTGTCAGTTCGGTCGGCAAAGGGGTTACCGCTGCTGCCACCGGACGTCTGCTGAAAGAGCGCGGTTTCGCCGTCGCCGTTCAAAAACTCGATCCTTATATCAATGTAGACCCGGGAACAATGAGCCCCTATCAACATGGGGAAGTTTATGTCCTGGATGACGGGGCAGAAACCGATCTTGACCTCGGTCATTATGAACGCTTCATTGACATCCGCTTGAACCGCGTTTGCAATATGACCACCGGTCAAATATATGCCGAAGTTATCAGCAAAGAGCGGCGCGGTGATTATCTCGGTGGCACAATTCAGGTTATTCCGCACATCACCAATGAAATCAAACGGCGAATTGCCATGGTTTCCAAAACAACCGGCGCAGAAATTGTCCTTGTAGAAGTGGGTGGTACGGTTGGAGATATCGAATCGCAACCCTTTTTAGAAGCATTGCGTCAATTGCGGCGGGATGTGGGTCGAGAGAACACCCTTTATATTCATGTCACCTGGCTGCCATATATTGGCGCAACGGGTGAAATTAAAACCAAACCTACTCAGCATTCTGTCGCTCAATTACGGGCAATCGGCATCACACCGGATATGATCGTTGCCCGTTCCGATTATCCCCTCAATCGCGAAATTATCGAAAAAATCGCCCAGTTTTGCGATGTTGAAAAACGCGCCGTTATTTCAATGGTAACAGCCTCCAACCTTTATGAAGTACCTTTGATGCTGGAAGAAGCCGGGGTAGCCGAATTCCTGCTTGAAAAGTTGGGCTTACAAAGCCGCCGCACCCCAGATTGGAAGGATTGGAAACGGCTGGTGGAACAGGTTCATAAACCCAAACCCAAAATCAAAATTGCCCTGATCGGCAAATATGTGGAACTTCACGATGCCTATATGAGCGTTCGTGAGGCTTTGAACCATGCTGCGCTTCACCTGGGCGTAGAAGTGGAAATTATCTGGATCCACTCCGCCGACCTTGAAAAAGGGAAACACCTTGATGAGATACGCAGCGCAGCGGGTATTTTGATTCCCGGGGGATTTGGCAGCCGTGGAATAGAGGGGAAAATTGCCGCAGCCCGCATCGCCCGCACCGAAAAGATCCCTTTTTTAGGGTTGTGTCTGGGAATGCAATTGATGTGCGTTGAATTTGCCCGGCACATTTTGAAAGACGAACGCGCCAATTCGACCGAGTTTGACCGAACCACCCCCCACCCCGTAATTGATTTGATGCCCGACCAGCAGCACATAACGGACATGGGCGGCACCATGCGTTTGGGTTTATATCCCTGCCAGCTGCAGCCGGATACCATTGCCCGGCACGATTATCAACAAGAATTGGTGGAAGAACGCCATCG
>NZ_DAOUBL010000117.1:0-18006 GCF_034432615.1 Bellilinea sp.
GGTGCGCTTGGGCTTTCCGGTCGCCTTGAAAATTATTTCCCCCGATATCCTGCACAAGTCGGATGTCGGCGGCATCCACCTGCACCTGAATGACGCCCAGGCGGTGGCTGATGCCTATCGGCAGATGATGAACAGCATTGCGGAACGCTTGCCACAGGCACGCCTGGAAGGGGCAATGGTAGAACGCATGGCAGACAAAGGTGCGGAAGTCATTATCGGCATGCGCCGCGACCCCAACTTCGGCCCGCTCATCATGTTTGGATTGGGCGGTATTTACGTGGAATTGTTCGGCGATGTATCTTTCCGGGTTGCCCCACTCACCCGCCGGGAAGCGCTGGACATGATTCATCAGACCCATGCCGGTAAACTGCTCAGCGGTTTTCGCGGAGAAGAACCCGGTGATTTGCAAGCCGTAGTGGATGTCATCCTGCGTCTCAGCCAGCTGGCATTGGACTTCCCCCAAATTGCGGAAATGGAAATCAACCCCCTGCGGGTCTACCGCCGCGGCGCGCTTGCGTTGGATGGGCGTATCATTCTTGCCTGATATTAAACCACACCGCCATTGATGCGCTGAGCCGTCCTTGAAAGGACGGCTCAGCTATCCAAACCCAACCCGCGGCTTCCCATTTCACCGCTTCACCCAGGAGGAGCAATTGGCGATCAAACCAATCACATTTCTATTTTATCCATAAAAAGCGGGGAAAAAAGTGTTCGGCGGTGCGTGTATAAGGTTTCGGAAATCGTTCAAGCCTTCTTAAAGCATCCTCCTGTTTGTAAACCTGTGCCAATGACGGGCGTAAATCAGCACGCAAACCGGTATAATCTCTTTGGCAATTCACCTTTATAAAGGCATGACAGGTTGAAGTTTAGCAAATTCTTTCGTAGCATTTTCCTGTTGCTGGCTTGCATCATTCCGTTTGGAATGTCCACCCAATCCGCAACAGCCTACACCGGTCAGGTACGTTTTGACCACCTGACCGTCGAAGATGGGCTTTCGCAAAGTTCGGTGAGAGCAATTGTTCAGGATGCGCAGGGTTTCCTCTGGTTTGGTACCGAGGAAGGCTTGAACCGCTATGATGGCTTTGGTTTTGAAATCTTCAAACACGACCCCCAAAACCCCAACAGCCTGCAATCCAATGTGATTACCAGCCTGTACGTTGACCGCGCCGGCGACCTGTGGATTGGCACCTCCAGAGGACTGGATCGCTACCGCATCAACGAAAATGCATTCGATCACTACCCGCTGGTTGAAATCGGTCAGGATGGCCTTTGGGGCAGCACCATCGAAGCCGTGCTGCAAGATGAGAACGATCACCTTTGGGTGGCAACTCAGGCCGGCGGGTTGAACCGCCTCAACCCCGCCAACGGCGAAATCCTCCACTTCATGCCGGTTGAAAACGACCCCAAGAGCCTCTTCAGCCGGGATATTTACGACCTTGTTCCGGATGGAACGGGCGGTCTTTGGCTGGCAACCGATGGAGGATTAAGCCACTATGACCCAACCAGCGGATATTTCACCCATTACCGTTACAACCGCTTTAATCCATTTTCCCTCAGCGACAACCGCTGCCGTTCGCTTTTTGTAGATCACGAGGGGTATTTGTGGGTCGGCACAGAGCGGGGTGGGCTCAACCGCCTGATTTCTGCATCCGGCAGATTTGAACGCTATCAGAACGACCCCGAAGATGCAGCAACTCTGGTTTCCAATCAGGTATTCGATATTCTTCAAGATTCCAGCGACATCTTGTGGGTAGCCACCCGCGAGGGAATCAGCCTGTTGACACCCGGCAGTTCCCAATTCAGCCACCTGCGCAAAGACCGCAACGACCCAGCCAGCTTGAACAACAACGTGGTCACCGCGCTTTTCCAGGACCGTGGCGGTGTGATGTGGGTGGGCACTTTTGGGGGAGGCGTCAACCGCTATGCTGCTTACGCCAATAAGTTCCAGCGTTACATCCAGCGTCCCGGCGATCTTTCCAGCCTGAGCGATTCGACTGTTTTTGCCATCAGCCAGACGCCGGACGGCACTTTGTGGATTGGCACCCTATCCGGCGGCCTCAATCGGTTGGAACGCGAAAGTGGACGAATGCGCTACTACTACCACCTCACCACCCAACCGCAGAGCATTGCCAGCAACGATATTCGCGCCCTGTTCACTGATCACAAGGGGACATTATGGATTGGCACCGCCAACGCCGGCATTGATCAGTTCGACCCGCTTACCAGCACCTTTCTCCACTTCCAAATTGACCCGCAAAACCCCAATCTCTCCGCTCAATACGCAATTACCACCTTTTTTGAGGATTCACAGCAGCAATTGTGGGTGGGCACGCGCGGCTACGGCTTCCACCGCTTTCAACCCGAAAGCCGCTCCTTCGCACATTACAACCTCCCTTCCGAGAACAATTCGGCCCAATTGGTGCGGGCAATCCGCGAGGACGAAGACGGAAATTTCTGGATAGCAACCTACGAAGGCGTCTTTGTTTTTGACCCTCGCCGCGAGCAATTTCTTCAACATTACCGTGCAGAAGGCAGCCAGAGCAATTCTCTCTCTTCCAACACTATTTTGAGCATTTACGTCCAGGATCAAGACACGGTGTGGTTTGGCACATGGAGCGGCGGTTTGAACCGGCTTGACCGCCGCACGGGTATTTTAACGGTATTCACCGAGAAAGATGGACTGGCAAACGATACCGTCTATGCCATCCTGCCCGATTCGGATGGCAATCTCTGGCTGAGTACCAACCGTGGTCTTTCGCGCTTCGAGCCTGCCAGCGGGCGCTTCCGCAACTTCGATGTCAGCGATGGTTTGACCAGCAATGAATTCAACGCCGGGGCTGCCTATGTTTCTCCACAGGGTGAATTCTTTTTGGGCAGCGTCAACGGGCTGATCAGCTTCTTCCCCTCACGGGTACAGGATAACCCCATCCCGCCGCCGGTCATCATCCGCTCATTCTCCCTTTACAATCAAATTGAGCGGAAAAACCTGCCGGATGGCGACAGCATTCTCCTCAGTTATCGGGACACCTTCATTGGTTTCGAATTTGCCGCGCTTGACTTTACCGCACCGCACAAAAATCAATTTGCCTACAAACTGGAAGGATTTGACAGCGATTGGAATTATTTGGGGAATCGTAATTTTGTCACATTTACCAACCTGCGCGGCGGTGACTATACTCTGCGTGTCAAAGCAGCCAACAACGACGGGGTGTGGAACGAAGAGGGCATTGCCATTCACTTGCGGGTAACCCCGCCCTTTTACACCCGCGGCTGGTTTATCCTGCTCAGCGGTGCAGGGGTGCTGGGACTGGTTTATGCGGGCTACCGCCTGCGGCTGCACCGAGTCGAAAGCCAGAAGCGCGCCCTCGAACAGCTGGTACTGGAACGCACCCATGAAATTGAACGCCGCCGGCAGGTTGCCGAGGGTCTCCGCGAGATTATTGCTATTCTGAATACCAACCAATCGCTGCAAGAAAGCCTCGATTACATCATCCATCAGGCGCTCCAACTGGTACACGCCCGCCATGCGCTCATCTTTTACCATCCTCCCGGTCAACCACCGCAGGAAATGGCGGGGGAACTGCCTCCAAACCTGCAGGCCTATGCGCCGCTGGTGGAAGAAACCCTCAAGGGGCAAATCACCTGGATTGAAGATATTCATCAGTACCGTCAAAAGCATCCTGAAAAGGAAATCTTCCCAGGCGATCAGGGGGCTTTACTGGCAATCCCCCTTTCCAGCGGTGACCATGTGGATGGCGGCCTGATTTTGACCTTCGTTCAGGCAGGCGCTTTACCGGACGAGAATTATAAAACCGCTCTGACGCTTGCCGATCAGGCTGCGCTGGCAATTGGCAACGCCAATTTACGCCAGCAGGCAGAAGAACTGGCAAAAATCAGCGAACGCAGCCGAATCGCCCGCGACCTGCACGATGCAGTCACCCAAACCCTGTTTGCCAGTACCTTGATCGCCGATGTGCTGCCCCGCCTATGGCAGCGCAACCCGCAGGAAGGCCTGCGCAGGCTGGATGAACTGCGCCTGCTCAGCCGTGGGGCGCTGGCTGAAATGCGCTCTCTGCTGGTGGAACTGCGCCCGGGTTCTCTTTTGGAGGCTGACCTTTCGGAATTGATTCAGCAATTGTGTGATGCGTTCACCAGCCGCACCCGGCTGCAAATTAACTGCGGCATTCAATCGGTTGCAAAGCAGCCCGCTGATGTGCAAATTGCTTTCTACCGCATTGCTCAGGAAGCTCTGAACAACATTGCCCGCCATGCACATGCTCAACGGGTGAAAGTGACGCTTGAAATTGAGGAGGGCAGCCTGACATTGACCATTTGCGACGATGGCAAGGGCTTTGACCGGGACAATGTCCCGCCAGCCCATTTTGGGCTGGAAATCATGCGCGAAAGAGCACAATCCATCCATGCCAGCCTGAAAGTCGAAAGTAAGCCCGGTGAAGGCACCTGTATCCGCCTGACTTACCAGCATCCCCAGAAGACGTTATAATAACCTGCAGGAACCTCTTGGGATAAGATAAACCGGAAATGGAATTATTTAACGTTGGATTTGGCGAATTACTGTTCATCTTCCTGCTGGCTTTGATTCTACTGGGGCCGGAGGGGATGAAAAAAGCCGGTCTGACCATCGGTAAAGGCGTGCGGGCCATCATTCGTTCGCCGTTCTGGAAAATTTTTATGGATACCACCCGCGAAATTCGCGAAATGCCCACCATTCTGGTTCGTGAGGCGGGATTGGAAGAATTTAACGAAAAAACCCGCAAATCCTTGCGGGAATTTTCAGAAGAATTACCTCGAGAAGCCGGGCTCAGTGACGAAGACCTTCAACAACTCGATCCCCGCCTGCGCCCCCAACCATGGGATACCCCTCCTTCCCCCTCCGACACGCCGGCACAGTCAAAAAATCCCCCTCCCCAAACGGACGACTCAACCGAAGACTGATCCTGTTTGCGGCAGACTGCGTGGGTTTACTCGGAATCCGTTTTGTCCTTGTTTTCGGATTCTTCCTGATCGCCTTTCAATCCTTCCCGGAATGAACGGATACCGCTGCCCAATTCTTTGGCAATTTTGGAGATTCGGCCAACACCAAACAAGAGCAGCACTATCACCAGAACAACCAGCAACTCCCAACCGCTGAAGTTTCGTAGCATCTCTCACACTCCTTCGAAATCAAATTCTAACATAAAAAACGTTCAGTTTTCACCTCTGGCAGGGTTGGCAATTTTGGCCATCCCAATGCTCAACAGGTACAACACCAGCAAGGGGATCATCAATAATCCCATGTTGACCGGGTCGGGGGTTGGGGTGACGAAAGCCGCCAGCACCGCAATGATCACCACCGCCACCCGCCATTGTTTTGCCAGCGTTTCTGCCGTCACCAGCCGAAAACGGGCCAGCAAATACACCACCAGCGGCGTTTCAAAGCTGACCCCAATCCAGAATAACAAACCGGTCACAAAACTGAAGTAATTGGATAAACGCGGCGTGGTGGTAATACCGATAAAACTGATCAAAAAGGGCAAAGCCGCCGGCAGCATCACAAAATAGGCAAACAATACCCCGCTGACAAACAGCAGAGTAGCAAACGGAATGGCAATGAGCAAACCGCGCCATTCGTGATCCTCCAGCGCAGGGCGGATGTATGCCAGCGCTTCATACAAGATGTAAGGGAAGGCCAGAATAAAACCGCCCAGCAGCGAAACCCGCATAAAAACCGAAACATTTTCGGTTACCTCAATGGAAATCAGCCGGTCAATCCCCCCAACCGGATAGGCAAGAATCTCAATCAGCCGCTCGCCAATGGCAAAACAGACCAACACCGCGAGGATCATCGCTACCAGACCGCGCAGCAGGCGCTGGCGCAATTCATTGAGATGCTCCGGGATGGTCAAATCTGCCCGGTTGACCTTTTTTTTCGGGGGAGATGACGGTTTTGCACCTTTTTTACGAAACTTAAACATGCTGTTTCTCTGATCCGCCGGGACGGCTCTGAACCGAGCGCTCCTCGCGGTCAAAATTCAATCCCTTGGGGTATGGTTCCCCCACACAGCGGATAGAAAGCGGATTTTTTCAAGGTCATGATGAGCGCCGCCGCCCTCGTGATGATTATACGTATAAATCCGCATCTCTTTGGGGGCAGTGATGCGGTTGTAGACCGCAAAAATCGTCGAGGGAGGACAAATCTCGTCCATCAGTGCCACCGAAAAGAGACAACGCGCTCGGATGCGTGGAGCGAAGAACACATTGTCAAAATAGGCCAGCGTCTTGAACACCTGCTCGGTGCGGTGACGATGCACCTGACAAAATTGAGCAATTTCCTGATACGGTCCGGCAGGTGTGATTTCTATGGCTCGCTGGTAATGGCACAGATACGGCACATCCGCCATACACACCGCAATTTCCGGCAACAAACCGGCTACGGCCAGACTGATGCCGCCCCCCTGACTGCCGCCTGTCACAGCCACACGCCCGGCATCCACCAGCGGAAAACTGCGTCCGGCCTGCACGGCGCGTACCGCATCCACGAATACCCGCCGATAGTAATACGTTTCCGGTGAAAGCACACCCAGCGTCATAAAACCGGGCGAATGCGGGCTGCTGCCTTCGGCCACATCTGGTGTATCTCCCTGCCGCCATACACTGCCCTGCCCGCGCGTATCCATCACCAGATGGGCAAAACCGGCGCTCGACCAGAGCAACCATTCAGTGGGAAAACCGCGCCCGCCGCCATAACCTGCATACTCGACCACCAGCGGTAAAGGTTCTTCAGCGTTTGCCGGCAGCAGCAACCAACCTTTGATGAGCTGTCCGGCATAGCCGTTGAACGTCACATCATAGGTCGTGACCGTGCGTAAGCCAAAATCAACCGCCTCAAAACGGGCATCCAGCGGATGGCTTCTGGCCTGTTCCAGGGTGGCCGCCCAAAAAGCGTCAAAATCTGCCGGTTCGCTTAAAACCGGCTGATAACGGCGCAACTCTTCTAACGGCAAATCAAAAAAAGCCATGCTGCACCTCGCCGCCGCTTATTCGCCGATGGCTTTACTCCGAACCGGTTTCGAGATTATCGAGCACATGCTTGAACTCGGCCGCTTTGTCGCCTTCGGCATGGCAGGAAATCACGATGATCGCCGTACAAACCACCGAGCCCGGATTGCGCCAGCGGTGAGGCAAATGAGCCGCAAAGATCAGGCTGTCACCCGCTTCTAACTGGTAACGCTGGTTATCCACTTCATATTCCAGGTGACCACGCAAACAGAAGACAAATTCTGAACCGGTATGAACAATCGGATGCGGGCCGCTGTTGGCGCCATTTTCCAGCGTGATGATGAACGCATTCAACCGCCCGCTGAATGATTCGCTGCCCATGCCCTCCCAGACTCCCCTCAGGAAGGGAATTCGGGTACGCTCATGCGCCTTGCTGAATACAACCTTCTTGCGCTCTGCTTCCTCGCGGAAAAAATCCGTAATCGGAACGCCCAGAGCGGTGGCGATCTTAAACAAAGTGCTGATGGATGGAGAAGTCAACCCTCGCTCGATCATGCTCAACGCATTGGCAGAAAGGCCGCTATTACGCGCCAGAGTGCGCATGGAAATACCGCGTTCTTCGCGCAGTGCTTTCAAACGCTGACCGACATCCACCGAAATGGCTTCCTTACCGAATAAATCCACTCGGCACCTCCCGGTACAAAAATGAACCAGCCTGCCAGGCAGGTTGTCAGGGTTATTTTACCGTTAAAACAGGCCAATGACCCGGCCGGTTTCCAGATCCAGATCCACATCATAAAATGCCGGGCGCGTGGGAAGACCGGGCATGGTGCTCATCGTTCCCACCAACGGGTACAGGAAACCCGCCCCTACCGAAGCGCGGATATCCCTGACCGGGATGCGAAATCCTTTGGGAACACCTTTGAGCTCGGCATTATGGCTCAGGCTGAGGTGAGTTTTCGCCATACAGATTGGCAGCCGGTCAAAACCGAGCCGGGTGTATTCAGCAATGCGTTGTTCCGCCAGTGGCTCGTAATCCACGCCGTCCGCGCCGTATACTTCGCGGGCAATGATTTCGATCTTTTCTTTGATGGGAATATCCAGGGGGTAGAGGAAGTGGAATTGGGAGGGTTTTTCAGCGGCTTTGACCACTGCCTCAGCCAATGCAATCGCACCTTCACCACCCTGCGCCCAGTGATTACAGATTACCGCATCCTCCGCGCCGCCTTCTTCTACCGCCACCTTGCGAATCAGGTTCAATTCGGCTTCGCTGTCGGTGGCAAAGGAATTGATGGCGACCACCACCGGCACACCAAATTTGCGGGCAATCCCGATGTGTGCCAGCAAATTACCCAACCCGGCACGCAGCAAGTCCAGGTTTTCATTGGTGTAGGCGTGATCCAGCGGTTTACCGGCCACCACCTTTGGACCGCCGCCGTGCATTTTGAGCGCGCGCACGGTGGCTACCATCACCACCACATTCGGAATCAGCCCGGAGTAGCGGCACTTAATGTTGAAGAATTTTTCCATGCCCATGTCCGAGCCAAAGCCGGATTCGGTGACCACATAATCGGCCAGTTTCAAGCCGATCATATCGGCGATGATGGAACTGTTCCCATGCGCAATATTGGCAAACGGCCCGGCATGGACGAATACCGGCGTGCCTTCCAGGGTTTGCATCAGGGTCGGTTTTATGGCATCCTTCATCAGAACCGTCATAGCCCCCGCCACTCCCAGATCATCGGCATTGATTGCCTCACCCTTGCGGTTGGTACCGATGACCATTTCACCAAAGCGGCGGCGCATATCCGCCAGTGAGGTTGTCAGCGCCAGCACCGCCATAATCTCACTGGCGACGGTGATGTCAAAGCCGGTCTTGCGTTCCATGCCTTTTTCGTTCGGACCCTGTCCAATCGTAATCCCGCGCAAAAAGCGATCACTGGTATCAATTACCCGCCGCCAGGTGATCGAATCCGGGTCAATATCCAGCCTTACAAAACGGCTGCGTTCTTCCGGCGTCATCTCATTCGGGTCGGTTTTGTCAATGCCCAATTTTTTCAGGCGGTTGAGCATGTTAACCGCAAAATGACGTTTGCCCTGTTTATCTTTGGGGAACAAACGCTCAAACAATTGCTCATCAGTGGCTTCCGATTCGTGCAGCATGCGCACATCAATGGCTGCCGCCAGCAGGTTGTTGGCCGCCGTGATGGCGTGAATATCGCCGGTCAGGTGCAGGTTGAAATCCTCCATTGGCACCACCTGACTGTAACCGCCTCCAGCCGCCCCGCCTTTGATGCCAAAGGTCGGGCCCTGGCTGGGCTGGCGGATGCAGGTCATCACCGACTTACCAAGGTGCGCCCCCAGCGCCTGACTCAATCCGATGGTTGTGGTTGTTTTTCCCTCCCCAAGCGGTGTGGGGGTGATGGCGGTTACATCAATGTATTTGCCGTTGGGCACTTCTCGCAGCCGTTCCAAAACCTCCAGTTTCACTTTGGCTTTGTAAGGGCCGTACAGTTCAATCTCATCGGGATTCAGCCCCAATTCCTCAGCCAGTTCGGTGATCGGCTTCATTTTCGCCTGTTGGGCAATGTCAATATCCGCGGGTACGGGGGTCTGGCGTTCCAAACGGATGGGTCTGACAGCCTGTTTTACAGCCATGATTTCCTCCTTGGATGTTCGGTTTTGGGGGAATTACCTTTATTATGGACGAATTACACAGGAAACGCAAGCCTTTTCAGTTGCTTTTCCGTCTTATTGTCAGACAAAAACAGGGTTCAGAGAACCCTGTCCGATGGATTTAAGAATCCTGTGATTTCAGAGGGGAGGGTATACCGGCAATTAACTTTCCAGTTCCGCTTTTTCCAGCGTCTTTTTTACAAGCGGTTCGCCCAGCCTGCGTTCCACCTTCACGCGGGGAATACCAACCAGTTTCTTGCGCGGTTCGTCCCACACCTTCAAACGCACGGTTTTGATGCTGTCCGGTATGGTGATCACCCGCGCCCATTGCTGCATGATCGGCGAATTGCGCTGGCATTCTGCCAGATAGTAATTGGGAATCCGCGGGCTGAGGTGATGGATATGATGGTAACCGATGCTGCCAGTGAACCAATCCAAAATTTTGGGCAGCTTGAAATAGGATGCCCCCAGCAGTCCGGCCGCTACATAATTCCAGTTTTCCTGGCGTTCCCAATAAGTATCTTCAAACTGATGCTGGACATAAAACAGGAAAATGCCCATCGAGCCGGCAAAGAAGATCAGCGGCAGTTGAATCATCAAATACGCCTGCCAGCCGATGATCAGGCTGATTCCCACCGCAAGTCCCAGCATGGCGAGGTTGGTCAACCAAACACTGCGCGTCTGGCGCTTACCGTAATTGGGCAAGGGAAGGCGATGCATGATCACAAACATGAAAATTGGGCCGAGGATGAACATCACCAGCGGATTGCGAAAGAAGCGGTAGCCCAGCCGCTGCAGCCAGTGGCGGTCATAGAATTCTTCCAGCGTCAGGGTGGTTACATCCCCCACCCCGCGTTTGTCGAGATTGCCGCTGGTGGCATGATGAATTGAATGGGAATGCCACCACTGCTCGCCGGGGGTGAAAACCAGCACTCCCAGCCAGAAGCCAACCATTCGGTTCAGGCGGGTAGAAGGAAAAAAGGAGTTGTGGCCACAATCATGGAAGAAAATAAAGACCCGCACCAAAAACAGAGCGGCAATGAAAGCGAGTACCACGGTCAGCAAATAGGAAATTTGCAGGGTGTAGACCATCAAAACCCATAAACCCACATACGGCACCAGCGTGTTGATCAATTGCCAGACACTTCGGCGGGTGTCTGCCTTCTGGAAGGGGGCAATTTCGCGGTTAATTTCACTCATGCTCGGCAGGGGCTTGCCGTTAATCACCAGTGGAGCGGTTGTTTTTGCCATTTTCGATTCTCCTGGGAATAAAGATGTTTCTGCTTTCATTCTAACCAGCCTTGAAGCAGCGTAAAATAGATAATTAGGGTGTAACGAGTCATATTTCAGGTCATATTTATCCGGGCGGCGGGCTGCCCCCACACTCTCCTATTCCATCTGCCCCAAACCGGTATAATTAAGCAAGATATGCCAAAAACATTTAACCGCATTTTGCTTCTGCTATGGGTTATACCAGCTGTGCTGCTTTCGGCTCGACCCGCCACAGCAAGCCGGGCCGCCCAACAAGCTCCGCCCGATTTTTACGCGGTTGCCGAAGCGCCTGCCGTAACGCTCTACCGGAAAGATTACCCCGGCGGCACGCCTGACTACGTGTTGATGGTCAATCTTGCCCACCACGCTGCTGTGCAGTTGTTGACCGGACAAACCCCCGCCCCCTCGCAGGATGCTGATGCCCCCTTCACACCCCAGCCATTGGATAATTTTTGGGCAGAGTTTCAAAACGATGATGAGGATGCCTTTTGTGTGATTGGCGGTCCCTTTTTCCCCGATGAGCCCATCAATGAGCGGCTGGGCTTGAAATCAAACGGCATTTTGCGCCGCCCCGGCGCAACCGCCGCTGAAATGGTTACTCCGCTGGCCATGCTGGAAGTGTGGGATGAATCGGCACGCATCAGCCCATACACCGAAACCGCCTTCCAGCAGTCGGCTGCCCCCCTGGTTGTTGTCGGTCTCAGTCCGCAAGCCGAGCGGCAACCCCAGGACTTTACCAGCCGCAGCCTGCTCGGGGTGCAGGACCGGGATGGTGATGGCACCTTTGAAACATTGTTGGTGTTTGTTTCCAAAACCACGCGGCAGTCGGACGCTGTTGAGGTGCTGCGTTCCTTTGGCGCTCAGGAAATCCTGCTTCTGGCGGATGGTGAGGCAGCTCAAATCAATTGCCAGGGACTGCCTTATGTATTTTCTGAAGGTCAGTTGCCGGTCGCTCTCGGGGTTGCAGCCGGTTTCATCGCCGATTACGAATCGGCGCTTGTCCGTCACACCGAGTGGCCGATTGCAGCCGAAGGCGAATCCGTCAAGGTGGAAATCGTCATGCGCAACAACGGCAGCCAGATCTGGCAGCCGGGAGAAGTGTATCTTGCCAATTTGCGCAATGACTGGGGAGCAGGCAGCCGCCTTGAAATCGGCGCAGCGGTTGCCCCCGGTGAAATGGTCAGTTTCTCGTTCCTCAGTCAGCCGTTCAAACGCCCCGGCGTGTACACCTCCCAGTGGACCATTCAGCGGAACGGTCAAAACATCAGCGCCCGTCCCATTGTGGTCAATGCCGTAATCCTGCCTCAGGAGCTGGCTTCCCGTAAACAAGAACTGGAAGCTCAGGTACGCGAATGGGCCCGTCAGAAGCTGGAAAATATCGAAGAACTCATCTTGAATTGGATTGAAAGTCAGGTCCGTCGTGGTTTTGACCGTATCTGTCCCTCTGCCGCATTGCTGCCCACCCTTACTCTGCTGACAGGTTGGGTCAACAGCCGTTTAAGTCGTTCAAAAAAAGGAAAACGGAGATGAAAAACTCACGAAACGGGATTGTTGAGGGATTGTATCTCGGCTTGCAGGCTGAATCACTGGTCACCACCCCGGTCGGCGAAGTTCAGGTCACTTTTGAGGGTTTTGCGGGAGATAAACACGCCGGTTGGACGCGCCTTTCCGACAGCCGCACCCCGCATTACGAGCGCGGCACGCTCATCCGCAATGACCGCCAGATTTCGGTGGTATCCAGCGAGGAGCTGGCGGAAATTGCCCAAAGGCTGGGCATTTTGAGCGTTCAGCCGGAGTGGCTGGGGGCAAATCTGCTTTTGAGCGGCATTCCCCACCTGACCCGCCTGCCGCCGCCAACTCGCCTGTTCTTTGAACAGGGGGTGGTACTGACGGTCAGCGGTGAAAACCTGCCCTGCACCGGCCCCGGTAAAGTCATTCAGCAGAATTACCCCGAGCGAGATGACCTTGCCCAGCAATTCGTTAAAGCAGCCCGCGGCCTTCGCGGACTGGTCGTCGTCGTGGAACACCCCGGTATCATCGCGCTTGGCGAGAATGTGCGCGCCGATGTTCCCTCCCGCTATCTTTACCGGCTTTAGCCAGAGAGGAAAATCCCTGTGAACCAGACCCAAGTGTTGAACATCCTGCCCCAGCGGTTGGTCATTTGCCGGTTGGATGCAAGCGAGCCTTTACCCG
Organism: Bellilinea sp.; assembly: GCF_034432615.1. GTDB lineage: Bacteria > Chloroflexota > Anaerolineae > Anaerolineales > Anaerolineaceae > Bellilinea. The sequence goes on from NZ_DAOUBL010000117.1 coordinate 13,141, forward strand.
GTTGGGCTCAAAACGGCTCTTTCTTCTCCATTACCCGTACCGCAGATGAATTATCCATCGTTTGTGAAGAGGGGTTGAACCCATCCGACATCCTTTACGAAAGCGGATGGCGGGCGTTGATGCTGGAAGGACCATTTGACTTTGACCAGATTGGCGTCTTGAAATCCGTGCTGGATGCGCTTGCCGGGGCAAAAATCAGCATCTTTGCCATTTCCACATTTGAAACGGATTACGTGCTGGTACGTGCCGCCGATTTGGAAAAAGCCGTTACGGCACTGCGCTCAGCCGGCCACCGCGTTTGTTGAGCAGACCTTTCAGTTCAGAGAGCGGCCAGCCGCCTGCACGGCTGCTTCCAGCCGGTCCAGGCTCGCCAGAAATTCGGCAGTTACCGCCTCTACCTCGCGGGCTGTTGACTCAAAATCCTGACGGTGTCCATTGTTGAAGGTTTCCACCGCCCGCCGGGTCAGTTGATGGAAACGAATGTGCACCGCTTCCAGCGCTTCAAACTCGGGCAGATGGGCGTAGTGCTGCCGGCCCGGGCCATAGTACCAGCGTCCCAGCGAACACTGTTCATGCGTCACTACGCCATAATTGTTGAGGCGGTTTTCGAGGCGCGCAATTTGCAGACGGCGCAGCCAGGCGCTGTGCGCCTGCCTGACCAGCTGGAAACGCAGCGATACATCCCTACCATTGTCGGTCTGGAAATTGGCCACCATTTGAATCAGCGTTTGCGCCAGTTCTGCCAGCAAATTGGCCGAGCGGGAAACTTCTTCCACCTGCGCACTCATCTCTTCGGTTGAAGCCGATACTTCTTCGACCGCAGCGCTGTTTTGCTCGCTGATGCTGGCAAAATTTTCAATTGCCTCACTCACTTCACCAGAGCCGGCAGCCATTTCTTCGGTGGCAGCCGTATTTTCCTCAACCACCGCTGAAACACTGTCCATCGCGCTGGCCAGATCCTCTGCCAGCCGATCAATTTTCAAGGCTGCGCGGGCAATTTCCTCCCCAGACTGCAAACCCTGCTGCGAAGCCAGCAGCAATTCATCCAGCGCATGGCGGGATTGATCGGCCAGCGCCACACCCTGCTGCACCTCTCGACCGCTCTCCGCCATTGAGCGTACCGCTTCATCCACTGCTTTTTGAATCTCCCGAATCAAGGCCGCAATTTCACGGGTTGCCTGGCGGGCCTGTTCCGCCAGTTGGTACACCTCCTGCGCCACCACCGCAAAACCATTGATCCGCAATTCAAACTTCTTCAAACTGGAAACATTGAAGCCAATCTGCACAATGCCGGGTTGATCGGCACGCGAAACACCCACAAATTTATACACCTCGTCATCAAAGGAACGTTTTTGTGATTCCTGACACAAAACCCCGTCTTTCTGGTGAATCAACTGCCGGAAGGGATAAGCCTGTTCTTTGGGATCGGTGGGAAATTTCCAGCCGATCAATTTGGAATCGTTGGATAGCACCACCACGCCATCCTCGTCGGTTGCCAGCACCATATCCAGCTGCGCCGCCTCGCCCAGTTTTTGCCAGTCACTGAGCGGGCGTTTATCCCACCCCGAAAGCAGCAAATGGTTAATGATTCGGCACTGAGCCGTCATTAACCGGTCAAGCGTAATTTCGGTCATCTTCTTGCTTTGCACTTCGGCATGGGCGGCTTCGATTGCCGCATTGATCGCCAGAATGTTGGTCTTGGCGGCAATATCATCAATCGTTTCCAGAATCATGCCAATCTGCCGGGAACGATTACCCATCTCCTGTACTTTTTGCGTGGAAAGATCTACCACTCTACGAATGCGCTCCATACCGCGCGCCGTATCTTCCACCACGCGAGCCGTGTTCTGGCTGGTTTCCACCGCATGGGTGGAGCTGCGAACCTGCTGTTCGGCGGAAACACGGATTTCGCGGGCTGCTTCGGTGATCTGGTTGGCAACCGCAGCTGCTTTGCCCACCGCCGCCGCCTGCTCCTGGGCGCCGCGCGCCACGCCGTCAATGGCACGCGTCATCTGGTGAATGGACGAACTGGTCTGGCTGACCGCAGTTGCCTGCTGGGAAATCCCCTGAGCAACCTGTTGAATGGTCATGGCAATTTGAGAACTGGCCTGCCCGCTTTGATCCGCTGCGCCGGACAACTCATCCGAAGCCTTGCTTACCGTCAATGCGCTGTTGGCGAACTGCCCGATCAGCGTCCGCAGTCTTTCCACCATCTGTTTAAGGGTATTTCCCAGTAAGTCATCCTCGCCTTTCGGTTCGACCTGCACGGCGAGGTTGCCCTCACCCAATGCCTGCGCCACGGCTGCCACATCCTCCAGATAGGTTTGGGTTTCCAGCAACCCCGCCGCCAACGTGCCGGCTTCGTCTTTGCGTCCGGTAAGGCGAGCGATTTTTTCCATCTGCTCAAAATCCATCTGCAAGGCACCCCGTGCAATCTCCTTCAAATGGGCGGTTACCTCTTCCAAAGGACGGGTGATGTGCAGACTGAGGCTGATGCTGGCCAGCATGGAAAGCCCGGCCGCCAACAGGCTGGCAAGGATCAACACCGCAGCGGCTGATTGGTAGGTGCGTCCGCTGGATTGATAGACGCTTTCGGCGACCGCCTCATTGGCCTTCACCAACTCATCGAACGATTGGCTGACCAGCTTTTTATTCTGAGCCAGACCGCCGTTTTTGAGCGAATCATACACCACGGTACGGTTACCGCTGTCGGTCAGGGTCATGGCTTCCAGCACGGATCGCTGGTAAGATGTCCAGTAAATCTTGAAGTTCGTCAAAGCCTGCACGGCATCCGGCGGGACATTTCCATTCTCGTACTCCCCCAAAAAGGCGTTGATGGAATCCATGTTCTCTTTCAACATTTCGCGGATTTCAGACCGGCTTTCCGGCAGCATCACATAGGTCAGCAGGTTGCCGTGCAGTTCATAGAGGGTCTTATGGGCCGCGCCCAGTTTTTTAATCGGCAGGGTCTGATCGAGGTAAATTACCTCCACGCCGTGTTGAATTTGACGCAAATTGAAAAAGCCCACCGCCGCAACCAGCAAGACAAACAGCACCCCCATGACCGCCGATCCAATCAGTTTCGTACGGGTGTTAAAGCGACTCAAATCCACTTTTTCATCTCCTTGGGATTTGCTTAAATAGAGAAAGGATGAATGCCAGTAATGTTATAGCAACTGAAGGACAAAAATTCCATAAAATCCGTCTGTTGAGCGCGTAAAATTCAGGTAAAATCCGCCTTGTTGTTTACCACATCCTCAAGGAATCGCTCTCATGACCATCACCATAAACGCAGCCCAAAGCCGCACCGCCGGTAAAGGGTATGCCATTGCCCTGATTGGGGTACTCATCTGGTCAACCACCGCTATCTTCATCCGTTACCTGACCGCCTATCAGCAAATTCCACCCATCCTGCTGGCGGCCTGGCGCGATTTACTCGCCAGCCTGACTATGATCCTTGTGCTGGGGGGCTTCCAGCGTCGTTTGCTTCACCTGCCCAAAGCTCATTGGGTGTTTATTGTGGGGTACGGCATCATCCTTTCGCTTTTCAATGCCCTGTGGACACTTTCCGTCGCTTTCAATGGCGCAGCCATTTCGGTGGTGCTGGTTTATAGTTCGGCGGCTTTTACAGCCATCCTCGCCCGTTTCCTGTTTCGCGAAAACCTTTCGTTCGCCAAGGGACTGGCGATTGCCGCCAGCCTGAGCGGCTGTGTGCTGGTTGCCGGGGCTTTACAACCGGAAATGTGGCGGTTGAACCCGCTCGGCATTCTGACCGGCCTGCTCTCCGGGCTGGCAATGAGCGGATACAGCCTGTTTGGCAAGGAATCGGCCCGGCGCGGGATGAGCGCGTGGACTGCTCTGACCTACACCTTTGGAATTGCGGCTGTCATTCTATTTTTCAGCAGCTGGCTGTTGCCATCTTTTTTAGGCGGCGTACCCGCCGGCAATTCTTTCATCCCCTCTCTGGAAAATACCGGCTGGGCAGCGTTGATTTTACTGGCGGTCGGCCCGACCATTGGCGGTTATGGACTTTACACGCTCAGCATGAGTTACCTGCCGGCTTCGGTGGTCAATCTCATCGCAACTTTGGAGCCGACTTTTACCGCCGCCCAGGCTTATTTTGTGCTGGGGGAACGCTTCACCCTTGAGCAGGTTGCGGGCAGCCTGTTGATTCTGGGCGGAGTGATCGCTTTACGGATCAGTGAAAAAAACTGAACACCATCAACTGGCTGCTGCCCGGTCTTTACGTGCCACCCGCAAAACGGCAATTTTGGTGGGGTGGTTGAACGGTGATGGATCAACCGGCGGAGGAGAAACCCGCGTTTGCGGAAAACCGGTCACATCTTCGGGAACCGGGATGATCTCTTCCAGCCAGAGATAGCCGCTCTGAGATACTTCATCAAAGATGCGGATTAACACTGCTCCGCTCATGTAGAGTGCATTATTAACCACAATCAGCACCCCGTCATGGGCAACCAGCGGACGGACTTTGTTGAGCAGCGGCAGTGTTTTCTCGTTAAGGAAAATCTCACCATTGAAACCGGTTGAAAAAAACGGCGGGTCGAGAATTACGCAGTCAAACAACTGTTTGCGGCGCCTCAGCCCATCCACCACCTTGAAGAAATCGCCGATCAGGAAGTCTTCCTCGTTAATCGGCCAGCCATTCAAACGATAGGTGGCGCGCGCTACCTCCAAAAAGCGCGGATTCTGGTCGGTCTGTACCACCCGCCGCGCCCCGCCGGCCAGTGCGGTCGCTCCAAGGCTGCCCGTGTACGCAAAAGTATTCAGCACACTTTTACCCGCCATGTGATCTTTCAACCAGCCGCGCAGGTTGCGGGTATCCAGATAAAAACTGGCATCCTGATT
>NZ_DAOUBL010000118.1:0-5358 GCF_034432615.1 Bellilinea sp.
GACCGTGCTGCAAATGACCAGCACTCAGAATGACCTTACCGTGGCCTTCTGGCTGGTGTGCCTTGCCGTATTTGCCCTGCAGGACTTGCGCGCTCCGAACCGGGCTGCTCAGGTCGGCCTGGGCCTGTGCCTTGGGCTGGCAGTGTTGACCAAATCCACCGCGTATCTGTTCGCTTTTCCAATCCTGCTGGTTTACGCGGTGCGCCGCTGGCAGAGCAGCCGGCTGGGGGCTTTGCGCCCGCTCATCCTGATTGCCGGGCTGGCATTGCTGCTCAACCTGCCGCATTATGCCCGTAATCTGGCTGCCTTTGGCAGCCCGCTGGGACCGGCTGAAGAAACCCGCCTGTACCGCAACGAGCATTTTGGGGCAGGTGTGCTGGTTTCCAATCTCAGCCGCAACCTTGCCCTGCATCTGATTTCGGTTTCTCCTGTTAATGAGGTAGTGGAAGGGGCAGTCGGCGGCCTGCACGAATGGCTGAAGTTGGACGTTAACGACCCGCAAACCACCTGGCAGGATCACCGCTTTGCCTTAACTCGCTTTGTGGTCAACGAGGATTTTACCGGCGCTCCCCTGCACCTGCTGGTATTCCTTTTTACACTGGTTGGGCTGGCTTTCCGCCGCCGGCGTTTGGAGAACGGCGAGGCGTGGATTTTAACCGGCATCTTGCTGGCGGGTTTCCTACTATTTTGCGGTTTTTTGCGCTGGCAGTTGTGGCATGCCCGCCTGCATCTGCCCTTGCTGGTGCTTTCGGCTGGCGTGGTTGGTTTGCTGCCGCAGGTGATTTCGGCGCGCTGGAGCCGTGTGGCGGGGCTGTTCTTGCTGGCGGCTACGCTGCCGGTATTTTACTTCAACCAGAGCAAACCCCTTGTTCAGGACTGGAACATCTTCAACCTGCCTCGCCGCGAGGTAATGATCATCCGCAAGAATCTGGTTGTGCCGTACATCGAGGGGGTGAATTATCTGATTGACGAACGGCACTGCACGCAGGTCGGTTTGTATTTGCCGGATGAAGAATGGGAATATCCGCTGTGGGAGTTGTACCGCGCCGCACGGGTGGGGCAGTTCCGCATCGAACATGTCGGTGTGCGCAACCGTTCGGCAGCCCTGCCGCGCCAGCCTTTTGAGCCGTGTGCCATCTTTGCCAGCCAGCCTTTACCCGGTGGAGAGAGCGTGCAGCTGGAAGGCCGTTCATACCGGCTGGTATGGGAAATGCCGCCAGTGCGCATTTACGCCGCAGAATAAGCCCAAGCGTCATCCAGCCGTTGCCTGAGCGTCAAGTAAGGAACAGGTCATTTGGGGTAAAATTGGGGGTACAAAGAATATGACTTTCCGGCAGCGCTGCCTGATTTTATTTTTCATACCAATTCTGCTGGGGGCAATGGGTGGAATACCACCTGCCCGGGCGCAAAATTTGCCGCAGGGCAGGGTGGAAATTGTTGCCATCGGCACCGAATTATTCCCGCGCGTGCAAATCACTTTTGAAGCCTACGATGCCCAGGGCAATTTCCTGACCGATTTAAAGCCGGAGGATATTCAGGTCATTGAGGGCAACGGACTGAACGATGAGCAACACAGGCAGCCGGTGGAACAGCTGGAATTATTACAGCCGGGGCTGGATGTCATTGTGGCAATCAACTTTGGGCCGGAATTGAATACCCGCTACGCCGGGGTGCGCCGTTACGAAGCGGTTTTACAGCGCCTGCAGCAATGGATGGGAAACGAAACATCCGGCACGGAGCGGCTGAGTATCGCCACCAACAGCGGTTTGCAGCTGATTCGCTCAACAGACCAGCAGGAGTGGCTGACCACTCTCGACAGCCTTGCTGAGGTCAACCTGCTCAACGAACAGCCCGGCTTAACCGCCGCCGCCCGCGCCCTTGACCTTGTGACCGACATCAGCGGAAACGGCAAACCGCGCAGCGTGGTATTGCTGGTCACTCCGCTACTGCCCGCATCAAGCCTGGAAGGCATTCAGAACCTGACCGACCGTGCCGGGCGGTTGAACGTCCCAATTTACATCTGGCTGACCACTTCAGCCCAGTCCATTGCCGCCAATCCGGCAGTTTTCGACGCCCTGAGTGACCTGGCCGGCCAAAGCGGCGGAGAACTGTCCATTTTCACCGGCAGTGAAAGCCTGCCGGAAATGGAAGGCTATCTGAAATCACGACGGTATCAGTACCGGTTGGAGTATGAATCGCACCTGAACAGCAGCGCAACGCACACCCTTGCGCTCGCCATCCGGCAGGGTGATGAAGAATGGCGTTCTTCCAACCAGCCGGTGTTTCTCAACATTCAGCCGCCCAATCCGATTTTCCTCTCACCCCAAACCCAGGTTGAGCGCCGCTTTTTCCCACCCAACAGCCGCACCAGTGACCTTGAACCCGATGCACTCACTTACCGGGTGATTATCGAGTTTCCGGACGGCTATCCGCGCGCCATCCGCGCCAGCCGTTTGTTGGTCAACGGTGAAGTGGTGCAGGAAAACACCCGTCCCCCGTTCGACAGTTTTACATGGTCGCTGCGGGAGATCGAAAGCGAGCAGCAGGTGGAAATGCAGGTTGAGGTAGAAGACGCGCTGGGGTTGACCGGGCGCAGCATCCGCATGCCGGTGCGGGTGAGTGTGGAAAGCCGCCCGCCCAACGCATGGCAGGCCGCGCTGAGCGGCAACCGTCCGCTGGTGCTGGGCGCAATTGTGCTGTGTGGTTTACTGCTGGGGGGCATGCTTTTGTTCGCCGGCAGAAAGAACCGCCAGCAATTACCCAACCAGCGCCGGCGCAACCGCGATCCGCTCACGCAACCGCTGCCACCTCCCAACCAGAAACGACGTGGAACGATTAACCCCACCTCTATGGCGCGCCGCCTGACTTCGGCGCGTCCGGCCTCCATCCCGGTCTCCTCTGCACCGGCGTGGTTGTTGCAGGTCAGTGAAGATGGGATGGGCAGCCCGGAAAGCGGCAGCAGGCTGCCGGCCAACCACCTGCTCCCCTTGAAACGAAGAGATAATCTGCTGGGAAGCGACCCCTTGCGCTCGCAAATTTGTATCTCCTCCGTGAGTGTTTCCCCCGTTCACGCGCGCATTGTACTGAACGAAAGCGGTGAGTACTGGATTTATGATCACGGTTCGCTGGCAGGTACGTGGGTCAATTATGTGCCGGTAGCGGCGGAGGGTACCCGCCTGCAGCATGGCGACCTGATTCATGTGGGTTTTGTCACCCTGCGCTTTGAAACCGCAAAACCCACCTCCCAGCCCGACCCGCTCATCCGACACTATCAGGAAGAGGGATGATTCGCAGCCAGCAAGCCCATTTACCGGTTGTTGCCCTGACCGATCCCGGCATGCGCGGGAAGAACAATGAAGACCGCTTTGCAGTGGTCGCCTTGCGCAGCAGCCAAGGCAGTAGTACGCCGGCTTTGCTGGCGGTGCTGGCAGATGGGATCGGCGGGCACCGCGCCGGTGAGGTAGCCGCCGAAATGACGGTCAACCTGATTTCAGCCTATGTGCTGGAAAACGGCGATAAACTCCCCCCAACCACGCTGCTGGAAGAGGCAATCATCGCTGCCAGCAACACAATTTACGACCATGCCCAGGCCAGCCGTGAAAAAAACGGCATGGGGGCAACCTGTGTGTGCGCATACATCCTTGGTGATCGGTTATTTACCGCCAGTGTGGGCGATTCGCGCATTTACCTGCTGCGCAAGCGTAGCATTCACCAGTTGACCACCGACCATACCTGGATTCAGGAAGCGCTGGAGCGCGGCCTGATTTCGCCCGAACAGGCACAGCATCACCCCAACAGCCATGTCATCCGCCGCTTTCTCGGCTCGCCCACCCCGCCTCAGGTTGACCTTCGCCTGCGCCTGAATGACGGAGAAAGCGACGAGCAGGCCAGAAATAATCAGGGGCTGCATCTGCGGGAAGGCGACCGGCTTCTGCTGTGCTCGGATGGCCTGACCGATCTGGTCAGTGACGAAGAAATTCTCAGCCGGTTGGAGAGTCAGCCGGCCCACCAGGCCGCCGAAAGCCTGATTGAACTCGCCAATCAGCGCGGCGGACATGATAATATCACCCTGCTGGTTGTCGAAGTACCGCCCGGCAGTTTACCGCAGCCCAGGCCAAAAATCACGCGGCGCTGGTGGCTGTGGGGCTGCATCGCGCTGTTGATAGTGGCCTTGCTGGGCGGGCTGCTGGGCGGCGGCGCATTGTGGCTGCTCAAGCGGAGCGAACCTTTGCCAACCCCCACACCGGCCCTGACACAACCCGTGGTGTCCTCCCCGCCCGTCCTGCTGCCCACCGGCGGGCAGATGCCTTCCCCGACCCTTCCGGCGGTGCTGATTCCCGTCCAGACGGGCACACCCGCCACTCCGCCCACCCTGCAGGGGGAGGATGCAACTCCCACCCCCTGGCCGACCTACACCCCTCAATCGTGGTAAAATGACCTGAATACGGCTTTCGTGCAAAACCATGGCATGCAATGCCAATCACCCCCACCTGCACCTCCCCCAAAATCGCCCCTGCGATTTTGGGGGAGGCGGGAGGGGGACGAAAACTCGAAAATTGATGTAAAAATGATTTATTCCGAACAGACGTTTGATAGATTAAGAGTATGAAAACAGGCGGTGAAGAATGAACTGGCGTGATTACATAACCTCCGATCCCCAAATTTGCCATGGAAAGGCGATCATTAAAGGCACACGGATCATGGTTTCCGTGATTTTGGATAATCTTGCAGCCGGCTTGAGTGCTGAGGAGATCTTACGAAGTTACCCAAGCTTAAAGCGCGAGGATATCTCTGCGGCAATCGCCTATGCTGCGGAACTGGCCTCTGAGCGGGTCATTTCCACTGAATGAGCTCCACGGGGGAAACTTGAAATTCAAGCTGGACGAAAATTTGCCTCTTATGGATCGTAGAAGACCACAAAATCCGCATCCGCAATTTATACCAACAAACAGGTTTTAGAGCATGCGTTCTGCCACTCAAACCTTACCAGCCGGTTATGTCGAGCGGGATCGTTTTACCCTGAAATCGCGCAGCACCCTGCTGATGCTGAACCTGGCCGGGCTGGGACTGGTGCTGGTTTCGGCGTGGTTTTTTATCGCAGTTGCCTCTTTTCTCCGCCCGGAGGCTGAAGGTCAGGTGTTTGTATTTCGGTTTGAGGGACTGCAAAGCCTGCTGACCTTTTTGCTGCTCATGCTGACGCTGGTCTTGACCCTGATTCTACACGAGGCCGTCCACGGGCTGGGATTCTGGCTGCTGGCGGGCGTCAGGCCGCACTTCGCCTTCCGCGGCACCTATGCCTACGCCGCCGCGCCGGGCTGGTATATTCCCGCCAAAATTTACTTCTGGATTGGAATTGCC
>NZ_DAOUBL010000119.1:0-1929 GCF_034432615.1 Bellilinea sp.
CTGCAACTGGTTGGCGAGAATGGGCTGCCTGACGTATTTTTTCAACAACTCAATTTGCATCGGCTTGTGATTGGATACGCCGAAGTACCTGACTTTTCCTGTGGAGTACAGGATATCGAACGCCTCTGCCACTTCTTCTGGCTCTACCAGGGCATCCGGCCGGTGCAGCAGCAACACATCCAGATAATCCGTACGCAAACGCCTCAGGATACCATCCACCGAATTGAGGATGTGTTCTTTCGAGAAATCGTAACGTCCCTCGCGGATGCCGCACTTTGACTGCAGAATAACCTTTTCACGCACACGGTCATTCATGTGAATTGCCTGAGCAAATATTTCTTCACAGGCGCCGCCGCCGTAAATATCGGCATGATCAAAAAAGTTTGCGCCAAGATCCAAAGCAGTCTGGACAAACTGCTCAGCCTCTTTAGGCTGTAATTGATTGATACGCATGCAACCGACCGCCACAACCGGCACTTCCAGCTCACTTACGCCCAGCCTGATTGTTCTCATCATTTTTACTTCATCCTTTCACATAAGAGAGTTTTTCACAAATCAACCCATCCCGCACACGGTACACATCCACGCCGCGCACATGACCCTTCCTCCCCTGTGTATCCACCCAGGAATATTTCCAGCGCATCACACAGCGCTCGCCCAAGCCAAAAATCTCCTCAATCTCAATCTGCGCCTGCGGCGACTGCTCAAAAAATTCTTGCCAAAAACGCATGACTGCTGGTCTTCCTTTGTATAACGTTCCATCCGGCGCGGGGTGGGTGTTTTCAAACAGGCAGTCCTCGCTCATGCGCTCCATCATTCCACTGACATCATGCCGGTTAAAGGCTTCATTAAAAGCCAGCACCACCCGCAGCGCAGATTCCACCTTTGCCAGCCGCATCGCGCAACTCCTTTCCGGGATGAACAGCTACCCCGCTTTTATTTTACCGGTTTTCGCACCATAATGACCGCATGCGGCTGCCATTTCTCAGCATATGGCAACAACGCAGGGCGTATCACCACCAGCGCAAGCCGATACGCCCGCGATTCAATTGCCGGCAGGGCTGCACTCCAACCCCGCCCCTGCTCCAGTTCCAAGGGCCCAATCTCATCTACCACCAGCAGATCGCAGGGTACTGCCTGCTGAAAGAGTGTGTTTCCCCACTCCACCGTCTCGGTTTCAAATTGCCATTCGCGGGTGTGGATCAGGCCAGCCTGGTTCACCTGCCGGCGGCGTGCCAGCAGCCGACGTTCACCGCTGCGCAGGTCGAGTGCTTCAATACCAACTTTATAGCCTTCCTGAAAGACACCCGGGCTGAGTACACCGCTCACCTGCCAGTCTGCTTCACGGGCAAGTTGAATCAAACGTTCACACCAGCGGGTCTTGCCCTGACCAATCTCTCCGCTGATAATCCACAATTCTCCGTCCATGAACGCTCCGGTTCACTCCCAGGTAAGGTGGCGGCGGCCGTCAAACTTCCACACCCGCAAGGGAATACCATAAGTATCGCTCAACAGGTCTGCCTGCCAGACTTCATCCAGCAGCCCGCTGCGCAAAACCTGCCCGCCGCGCATCAGCACCACCTGATCTGCCAGAGCGGCCACCACTTCCGGCTCGTGAGAAGTGAGCAGAATGGTCGTCCCGTTTTCCCTCAGGTTTTGCAGGCAGGTGATCAACCGTTTCTTGTTTCCCAGATCGAGATGAGAGGTCGGCTCATCCAGCAACAACAGGCTGGCTTGCTGCGCCAGCGCACGGGCTACCAGCAGAAGTTGAAATTCTCCACCGCTCAGCGCCTGCACGGTGCGTTTTACCAGCGGCAGCAACCCCACCGTTTCCAGCGCCGAAAGGGCAATTTCCACATCGGCTGCTGCCGGCATTTGCAAAGGAGAAAGGTGAGGCGCGCGCCCCAACAACACATATTCCAGCAAAGA
>NZ_DAOUBL010000120.1:0-5632 GCF_034432615.1 Bellilinea sp.
CAACCCGCTGGGCATTCTCTACCCCTTACCCGATCTGGGACTGCTGCTGGTGGTGATCAACCTGCTCCTGATCAGCGATGCGCGGCGGCCGGCACTGCCGTTTGGCTGGCTGATTGCCGCTCTGGTGGTCTACACGCTGACCGATTCATTGTATGCCTCGGCGCTGCTCCAGGGCAGTTATCAGATTGGCGCGGTTACCGATCTCGGCTGGGCGGTGGGGGATGCGCTCTGGCTGGCTGCCCTGCTGCGCACGCCTTCCGCCGCGGTGATTCGCGAACCATCCAGAAAACACCGCCCATCGGCTCCTTTTTTCTTACAGGGCGGCCTGGCGCGCCTGCAAAGCCTGCTGCCCATCCTGGCGGTGCTGCTGTTGGGCTGGTTTGTGCTGCTGGACTGGCAGTTGAACAACCAGCTCAACCAGCCGGTGTTGTGGGTGACGGTTTTACTGGCGCTGGGGCTGATCGCCCGTCAGGGATTGGTCACCGGTGAAATTGAATACGAACAGTACGCCGGGCTGGTCAAGAGCGTGGCGGAGCCGGCTTTTATTTGTGACGAAAACGGGCGGCTTACACTGGTCAACCCGGCGCTTTCGACGGCCAGCGGTTACAGCGAGGCGGAACTGACCACGCGAACCCTGGCCGATTTGCTGCCGGAGCCGCGCGGGGCGTATTCGTGGCTGGATCTGGCAAAGAGTGAACAACAAGGCGAAGGACGGGGCTGGTCGGGCGAAACGGTGCTGCTGCGCCGCGATGGCGAACTTTTGCCGGTTTTTCTTTCCTTGCGTCCGGTGCTTTCTTCCGGTGACCGACGCCTGATGATTGCCGGCACGGCTCACGACCTCAGCCTGCAAAAACGCCAGCAGGCCGCCCTGCAGGCCGCCTATGAGCGGATTGCCGCCGACCGCGCCGAGCTGGAGCGGCTCAACCGCGAACTGGAAAAGCGCGTTGCCGAAAAAACCGCCGACCTCAGTCAGGCCTATCAGCAGTTGGAGGCGCAAAACCGCATGCTGCGCGAACTCGACCGGCTCAAATCGGACTTTGTTTCGCTGGTTTCGCACGAATTGCGCGCCCCGCTGACCAACATCAAAAGCGGCATTGAACTGCTGATGTACGGCACGCGCCCGCTTTCCGGCCGCAGCAGCCAGATCATCGCCCTGGTGCAGGCAGAGATCGAACGCCTGACCCATTTTGTGGAAACCATCCTCGACCTTTCGGCGCTGGATGCCGGCAAACTGCCGCTTTACCCGGCTCCCCTGCCGGTCAGCCGCATTTATACCGCCCTGCAAAACCAGATTGCCCACCTGCCGGATGCCGGCCGGGTGCGCTGGCTGCTGCCGCCCGGCTGGCCGGCGGTACTGGCTGACGAACAGGCGCTCACCAGTATCCTGTTCCATTTGCTGGATAACGCCTTCAAGTATGCCCCTGAGGGGGAGATCGAGGTGTCCGCCGGGGTGGAGAACGGCCGGCTTTGGCTGCAGGTGCGCGATCACGGCGCGGGGGTGCCGGAGGATGCCCTGCCGCACCTCTTCGAGCAGTTCTACCGCCACGACAGTCAGGACAACCGCACCATCTACGGACATGGGTTGGGCCTGTACATTGTCCGCCGGCTGGTGGAAGCCATGCAGGGCGAGGTACGCGCCGAAAATCACCCGCAAGGCGGAGCCTGCTTCACCTGCTGGCTGCCGCTGGCCGAAGTTGGCGAACCGGAAGGATCACCCCAGGAGGAGGGAAAAACACCGTGACCAAGATACTGGTAGTGGATGATGATCCGACTCTGCTGCGTTTTTTGCAGGACTTTTTGCGCGAAGAGAAGTATTCCGTGATTGCTGCCGCAAACGGCAATGAAGCTCTGCGGCAGGCTTACCGCGAACACCCCGATCTGGTCGTGCTGGACGTGATGATGCCGGGCATGGACGGCTGGGAAGTGACCGCCCGCCTGCGTGAGCTTTCGGATGTGCCGATAATTCTGCTCACCGCAAAGAGCTCTGAGGCCGATAAACTGCGCGGTTTTGGTCTGGGGGTGGATGATTACCTGACCAAGCCGTTCAGTTTTGCCGAATTGAACGCCCGCATTCAGGCGGTGTTGAACCGCGCCCGGCACAAACCGCTTTCGGAAAGGAACTTGCTGCAAATTGGCGACCTGGAAGTGGATTTGGACCGGCGCGAAGTACGCCGTGCCGGTCAGCCGCTGACGCTCACCCCGACCGAATTTCGTTTACTGGAGGTGCTGGCGCGCAATGCCGGTAAAGCGGTTGCCGAAACCGAGCTGGTGCGCGAGGTGTGGGGCGCATACCGGCAGGAAAACACCACCACCGTGCGCCGCTACATCTTTTTGCTGCGCAAGAAAATCGAACCGCAGCCGGACGAACCGCGCTACATCCTCACCGTGCGCGGCTACGGTTACCGTCTGGAAGGCGGGTAATAAATTCACACGGCGCTGCGAGGACAAGCCGAACATTTTAGACAAAGGAGATTTTGAGGTACTCATGGACATCCGTGCCTACAACCGCGAAGCCTGGAACCGCCAGGTTGCCCGCCAAAATCCGTGGACATTACCGGTCAGCAGCGAAGAAATTGCCGCCGCCCGGCGGGGTGAACTGCACATTTTGCTCACCCCCACCCGTTTCGTGCCTGCCGATTGGTTCCCGCCGCTGGCAGGGGCAGATGTGCTGTGTCTGGCTTCGGGAGGCGGGCAGCAGGGCCCGCTGCTGGCAGCCTGCGGGGCAAAAGTAACCGTTTTCGACAACTCGCCGGCGCAGCTGGCGCAGGATCGGCTGGTTGCCGAACGGGAAGGGCTGAACCTGATGCTGGTGGAAGGTGATATGCGCGACCTTTCCGGGTTGGGTGATGCCAGCTTTGATCTGATCGTTCATCCGGTTTCCAACATTTTCGTGCCGGAGATTTTAGCGGTGTGGCGCGAAGCCTGCCGCGTGCTGCGCCGCGGCGGGGTGCTGCTGGCCGGTTTCACCAACCCGGTGCTGTACTTGTTCGACTTTGACGAACTGGATCAGGGTCGGCTGGTGGTCAAAAACAAACTGCCCTATGCCGACCTGACTCACCTTCCACCCGAAAAACTGCAGCAGCTCATGGATGAGGGGCTGCCGCTGGAATGGAGTCATTCGCTGGAGGAGCAGATCGGCGGGCAGCTGGCCGCCGGCTTTGTGCTGACCGGTTTCTACGAGGACATTGACCCGACCAGTGTGTTGGGCGAGTATCTTCCTTCCTACATTGCCACGCGGGCGGTTAAACCATGAACGAGGCGGAAGAAGTATTACCGGTTCGGCTGGTGGTGGCTTCGCACAATCCGGTGAAGATCGAAGCCGTACGCAGCGGCTTCCAGCGCATGTTCCCGCATTCCCAGATTGAGGTGATTTCGGTCAACGTACCCAGCGGAGTCGGCATTCAACCGCTGAGCGATGCGGAAACCCTGCAGGGCGCGCTCAACCGCGCCCGTGCCGCCCGCCGGCAACTGCCGGCTGCGGATTACTGGGCCGGAGTGGAAGGCGGCGTTGAGGAAAAAGACGGGACGATGAGCGCGTTTGCATGGGTGGTGATTCTTTCCGCTGGAGGCTGCGGCAAAGCCCGCAGCGCCACCTTCGACCTGCCGCCCGCGCTGGCGGATCTGGTGCGGCAGGGAGTGGAACTGGGCGAAGCCGATGACCGCCTGTTCGGCCGTCACAATTCCAAGCAGCAAAACGGTGCAGTGGGACTGCTGACCGGCGATGTGATTGACCGCGCCGCTTATTACGAGCAGCCCGTAATCCTGGCGCTGATTCCCTTCAAGAACCCGCGCCTGTATCCGTCAGCGGAAACTTGTGAATAAAAACAGGCGGGTTCGGGATAGGCGCACAACCCGCGCAGCGAGCGCAGTAATCTCCTGCAGGGCCCCCACCCACCTACCCCAATATCGCGAAAGCGATATTGGGGGAGGCAGGGAGGGGGTGATTCCCGTCAGGACGGGTTAATGTCCTTTTGAGCGAGCGCAGCGAGCGTGGCAATCTCCGGCATGGCGGTTATGAGAACAGGGTGGGAGACTCCCGTCAGCACTGGTGAGTGTCACTTCGTTCGGAGTGACATGACTCGAGTACGAGTCACGGCGCTCACCGGCAGCCTTCGCCCTTGTCCCAGGTTTCGATGTTCCACAACACGCTCCGCGCGCTGCTGTCCAGTTGAACGCCGCACAGCTGCGGGCTGGCCAGCCCGATTTGCAGACGGAAGTAGAGCGGAATGGCCGGCAATTCCTGCAGGAAGGTTTGTTGTACGGCGCGCTGGGATTGCTGGTAAGCGGCAGGGTCGCGCGGGTCGGCAAGCAGGGCGGCCGCGCACTGCGCATCGTAAACCGGGCTGCTCCAGCCGCTGATGTTGGTGCCGATCCAGCCGTTGGCAGGCGAGGGAATCTGGGCGGTGGTGAACAGGCTGCACGGCGGTGTGGTGCGCCCGGACTGCCAGGCGAACTGGGCCAGGTCAAAATTGCGCCCGAACAAAGCCCCGTCCGGGCCGGGGGCAAACAACTCAAACGGTTCGACCAGTTTCAGGTCAACCCCCACGCCGCAATCGCGCAGGTTTTCGGCAATTCGTTCGGCGGTCATCTGGTGCAGGCGGTCGGGCGTGGTGCGGTATTCCAGTACCAGCGGCGTATCGTTCAGCACATTGGCCACACCGGCGGCCGTGCGCGGGGTGGCGGGGTCGCCGTCCAGATCGCGCCAGCCGGCTTCTTCCAGCAGGCGTTGGCCCAGTTCGGGGTCGAACGGTGGGGCGGTCAGGTCATCGAAGGCCAAAGGGTGAGATGGCGGAAAAAAGCCGTTCGCCACCGCCGAATAACCGTACAGCAGCCGATCCACCAGCGCCTGCCGGTCAATGCAGGCCGCAATCGCCTGACGGGTGCGGACATCGCCCAGCAAATCCTGCCGGTAGCCGCCAAAAGGCGTGTAACCACCGTCATAGGCCGCCGGGCGGATGCCGAAGGTCAGCTGCTCCCAGGTGCTGGTCGGCGCGGCGTGGATGACAGCGGCGTTCTTCTGCTGCAACTCGTCCAACACAATCAACTGCCCCTCCCAGTTGACCGTGTCATCCACAAAATCGCAGTCACCGCTGGTCAGGGCGGCAATGTTGTTATCGGCCGGTTCGCCAAAGAAGCGGAAGGTGAGCAGGTCGAAGCGCGGCAGTCCTTCCCCGGCACGGAAGTAATGGGGGTTACGGCTCAGGCGAATGCTCTCGCCGGGTGTCCAGGTTTCGATCTGGTAAGGCCCCCATCCCAGCGGGCGGCGGTTGACATCCTCGTTTTGCACTAATTCAGCGGCGGTATACCGGCCCCAGGCGTGTTCGGGCAGCGGCAGGAAGAAATGCATCCCGTAATCGGCGGGCAGATAACCGGGGATGCCCTGCCACTCGACGGTCAACTCATCCACGGCGCGATAAGCCGCCGTGCGCGGTGTCAGCCAGCGCAGGGCAGGGGTTTGCGGGTCGGAGGCAATCTGGAAGGCAAACACCGAATCGGCAGCCGTCAGTGGAGCGCCGTCCTGCCACTGCAAACCGGCTTTGAGGCGGAAGGTAAGCGTCAGCCGCTCCATTTGCAGCGGAGAAATCCCGTCCCAGCGGACGGCGCAATCCGCCGAGTGACAGCCGGCCGGCAG
>NZ_DAOUBL010000121.1:0-4209 GCF_034432615.1 Bellilinea sp.
AAAACGGTTATGGCCATGGTGATCAGGAAACCGGCTGCCACGATGCCCATCACCAGCCCAACCTGCCCGCGGTCAATGAGCGGGCCGATGAAGATGACCAGAAAGACCGGCAGCAGCTCCAGCACGGCTTTGACGCCCGAGGATCGTCCGCGCTGATTCTCCGGGACGAGATCGGGAATCAGGCCCTGTAATGCCCCCTGAGCCATGTTGGAGGAAATTTGCAAGAGGACAATTCCGAGCAGCAGCACAGCGTAGGCGGTGGAAATCCCCAGACTGGATTGGAAAAACTCATCCAGTTCGGAGCCGATGAACAGGGGGGTGGCGCCAATCAGGGCAAGGAAAACCACATTGGCCAGCGCGCCGCCGAAGATGAACGGTCGTCGCCGCCCAAAACGTGAGGTACTGCGATCCGATAACATTCCGCCCAGCGGCTGTACCAGCATGGCAACCGTCAGGCCGATCACGCGCACATTGGCAAGGTAGGTGTTTTTCTGCTCTTCCGGCATGAACAGCAGTACCAGATAGGGCAGCAGCAGGGGGGTAATCACGCCGGAGGCGATGTTGATCCCCAACCAGTAAGCGTTCAAGGCAATGTGATCGAACCAGCTCAGTTTTTTTTCTTCCATCAGGTTTTCTCCAGCGGGTCAGGATACAAGATGGGGGCGCAGCTGCCGGATGGTTTGCAGCGAGGAAAGTGCTTGCAAAACGGTCAACTCAAAGATGATTGGGGCTTTAAATTGCGCTTTGTTCAGGCGGTCGAGCAGGCGGGCGGTGTCGAGATCGCCACTGCCGAGCGGCTGATGGTCCAAACCGTAGGCCGGTTGATCGGCATTTTGTGGAATGGGACAGTCGTGCAGGTGAATTTCAGCCAGTCGTGGGAGGACTTGTTCCAAAACGCTGAACAAATCCACTGCTCCGGCAAAGCCGGCCAGCACATGACCCGTATCCAGACAGATGGAAAGGTCAAGCCTTTCGGCCATTTCCAGGGTCAGATCAAACGGAAATTCAATCGTTTCAACCGCCAGCTGACGCGCGGGCAGGCCAGTTTCTTCCAAAATGGCTTGAATGGACTGCAGCGCATTTTGCTGGAACTGATGCAGAATCAACGCTTTGCCGGCAGACGGCAGGTTCATCCGGTAAAATTCGGCGGCCAGCGCGCCAGTGGCGTGCAACACGTAGCATTGCGGCGCAAGCGGGCGAGTGGCTTGAATACAGTCCACCAGCGCCTGCACCGAGCCGCGCCGCACGGCTTTCAGGGGGGTGGAAGGTTCAACCGACCACAGCGGTAAATGCACGGTGTAGGTCAGCCCCACTTCTTCTTTGAGTTGCGCCAGTTCTTCGATGGCGGGTGGACTGAAGGTTTGCGGAAACCACATACCCAAATCACCGCCCAGTTCGATGAGATCGAAGCCGGCTTCATACAGTTTGCGGACAAGCCCGGCGTGGCTGAAGGTTGCCACATGCTGCATGGCATCTTGCGGGTTGTTGACTGGCGGGATGAGGGCATTCATCTGCATTGCCATGATACCGAATCGCATAATTGACCTCGCTGCAGAAGGATTTAGAAATATTAACCCCTACATGGATAGATTGTATTCAAACGGTGGAAATTTCAAAGTGAAAAAGAGCAGTCTTAATCAGAAGTTAACCTGTAAAAAGCAAAGCTACCCCGCCTAAAGCCAGCAGGGCACCCAAGACGGCGCGCGGGGTGATTTTTTGTCCCTGCAGTGCGGCAATTGGCAGGATGAATAACGGGCTGGCCGATAAAAGGGTTTGCACGATGCCAGCCGGGGCGAGTGAAATCGAAACCTGTTGCAGCCACATTGCCAGATAGGTACCAATGAAAGTGGCCGCAGCCAATGTTGCCCACAGGTGCGGCTGAGCCTGAAAGACGGTGCGGCTCAGCAAAGGTTTGCGGCGCAGGAGTGACCAGACTGCCAGCACCACCACGGCAGCTGCCAAACGCAGGATGGTGCTTTGCAGCGAGTCGACACTGGTGCGGGTTAGAGCCACCCGCGAAAGCACCAGTGCCACCGACTGGGAAAGGGCCGCCAGAAACCCAAACAACAGGCCGAGTTTGAGGTCAAAGGCTGGGGCTGAATCGGGGGTGCGTTCGAGAATCACCCAGGCGATGCCCGCCACCGTGAGCAGAATACCCAGCCATGCCGTCCACGCCAGGGTTTCACCCAGCACACCCCACGCAATCAGCCCGACCATCGGCGGAGCTAATGTGGCTAGCAGCAGGGTGCGCCTGGGCCCCAAATGCTGAAGGGCTTGCAGGTAGGCGCTGTCGCCGAGGGTGATGCCAATCACTCCGCTGACCAGCAGCAGCCCAAGCGCGTTGGCCGGGATGGATTGCAAACCGCCGCCGCTCAGGTAAAGGGTGATGACCAGTAAAATGAGCGCCAGCATCCCTTTGAGAAAGTTGACCTCAATTACCGACAGGTGGCTGCCCAACCGGGTGAACCACACCGATGCCAGCGCCCACAGAAAAGCGGCGGTCAGTGCCGCCAGACCACCGCCAAACGGAGAAGTCAATAAGTCGAGGATGGCGTCCATGTTGTTGGGGCAATCTTATCACAATTTGCCGGGCGGAGGGAGTTGCGGTTTTCCCCTGCCGGTTCTTCCGGGTAAGCGCATCCCCCAAATGGCAGAGGAAAAAAGTTTGCCGGCCAGTTATACTGAATCTGGATTGAAGGTTGTACTCTTACAGGCGGGTCGTTATACTCAAAAAGGAGGTATGCAATGTCAAATGGTGCGATAAGTGAATTGATGGGGAATGTGTCGGAGGGCTGGGTTCAGGCCGCCGAGAAGGCTGCTGCCTTCACTGTGCTGGTGGATGCCCGCAAGCGTCTACCCGGCAGCGGGGTGGTTTTTTCCAGTAACATGATTTTGACGGCCGACCATGTGGTCGAGCGCGAGGAGAATATCCGTATCCTGCTGGGGGATGGCAGCGTCCATGTTGCAACGCTGGGCGGGCGCGATCCCGCCAACGATCTGGCTTTGCTGCGGTTGGAAGAGGCTGTGCTTACCCCGCCTGAGGTAGCCGAACGAGAAGGCCGGGTAGGGCAGCCGGCACTGACCGTAGCGCGCCCGGGACCGGAGGGCATTCAGGTGGGTTGGGCGTTGATTTCGGCGATTGGCGGGCCGGTTCGGACAATGCGCGGCGGTCTGCTGCGGCGTTTCTTTCGGCTGGATGCCACACCTTTCCCCGGTTTTTCGGGTGGAGCGCTGGTAGACCTGAATGGTTGTTTGCTGGGCATTAACACTTCCGGTCTGGCGGGCGGCACTTTTCTCTCCATTCCGGTTGCGGTTGCATGGGAAATTGGAGACATCTTGGCGCGGCACGGGCGCATCCGACGCGGGTATCTGGGCATTCGCAGCCAGCCGGTCGAAATTCCGCCTGCCCTGCAGCAATCGTTGAATCGCGTTCAGGAACGCGGCTTGTTGCTGGTGGGCGTGGAAGAAAACACCCCCGCGGCTGCGGCCGGTTTGATGGTGGGAGATATTCTGACCGCCCTCAACGCACAGCCCCTGAATGACCCCGAAGATCTGGTTTCGGTTCTTTCGGCGGATGTGGTGGGCAAGCCGGTCACCCTTGAATTGCTGCGCGGCGGTCAGAAAGTGGAAAAGCAGGCAATCGTAGGTGAACGCTGAGAAGAGTGCATGGAAAGTGAGCCGTTAAGCCCCCGGGACGCTCCAGTACGGTTAGCCTTGCTGAGCCCGGGCGGCGCCATCCGCGCCGGTTTGAGGGCATTGCTGCAAACCGGCGGGCGGGTGGAAATCGCCGCTGAGATGGCGGATGTTTCCGAACTGCAGCGGATGGATGAAAGGGTGGATGTACTGGTGGCTGTCCTGCCTTTTCAACGGCTGGCCGAATTGGAGAAGCACCTCGCTGAGGGGGTAACTTCCGCCATTTTGCTGCTGGTGACGGATTGGGAAGAGGCAGCCGGTGTGCCTCTTCCCAATTTGTTCCGCAGCCGCGCAGCGGGCCTGCTGCCGCTGGGGGTGGAAGGGGAAACACTGCAAGCCGCTCTGGCTGCCCTGCTGGAGGGGCTTTCGGTGGGGCTGCCCGGCTGGTTTTCCCTTCTTGGGCAGCCGGGGGGTATGCCGCTTAGCACGGCTGCAGGCGAGGAGCGTTTGACCCCCCGAGAGGTGGAAGTGCTGGAACAACTGGCGCAAGGATTAACCAACAAGCAAATTGCACGG
>NZ_DAOUBL010000122.1:0-7159 GCF_034432615.1 Bellilinea sp.
CCAATGCGGAAGGCCGTGGTGGGTGTAACCGGAGCGGCAATCACATCTACCTGTTGAAATGCGTGTTCAAAATCCTGCCGAATGAGAGTACGGACTTTTTGGGCCTGCCCGTAATAAGCATCATAATAACCTGCCGAGAGGGCATAGGTGCCCAGCATAATCCGGCGTTTGACCTCAGCGCCAAAACCTTCCGAGCGGGAGCGGTTAAACAACTCGCTGAGGGTTTCGGCTGCGGCGCGGTAACCAAAGCGCACGCCGTCATAACGCGCCAGATTGGCAGAGGCCTCTGCCGGGGCGATCAGGTAATAAACCGGCAGCGCATATTCGGTGTGCGGCAGGCTGATTTCCTGTACTGCTGCACCCAAATCCGCCAGCGTTTGAATGGCAGCGCGTACCTTCTCCTCTACTTCCGGCTGCATGCCGGGCAGGAAATATTCTTTGGGAACGCCGATACGCAATCCGCGCAGCATTTCCGGACTGGGAGGCTGCCAGTCGGCGGCAGGTTGTTCGATGGTTGTAGCATCCAGTGGGTCAAAACCGGCCATCGGCCAGAAGAGAATGGCAGCATCCTCGGCGCTGCGTGCCAGCACACCAACCGTATCCAGCGATGAGCCGTAGGCCACCAGCCCATACCGGGAAACCCGCCCATAGGTGGGTTTGATGCCGGTTACGCCGCAGAAGGCAGCCGGCTGACGGACACTACCGCCGGTGTCGGTGCCCAGTGCGGCAGGTATCATGCGGGCTGCTACGGCAGCAGCCGAGCCGCCGCTGGATCCACCCGGCACACGCCGGGTATCCCATGGATTGAAGGTGACCCCGAAAGCCGAATTTTCGGTGGATGAACCCATGGCAAACTCATCGGTATTGGTTTTACCCACAATCACCACGCCGGCATCCAGCAGCCGCTGGACTGCGGTGGCCGTAAAGGGGGGGATGAAGTTTTCCAAAATGCGCGATCCACAGGTACAGCGCACACCGCTGAGGGTGAGCAGGTCTTTGACGGCAATTGGCAGGCCCAGGAGCGGGGGAAGCGGTTCATCGGGGTGGCGGCGGGCTGCCATGCGGCGCGCATCGGCAGCTCGGGCATTCTCCAGCGCTTTTTCAGCCGTGAGGGTGATAAAGGCGTGGACTGTGCCTTCCAGCCGCTCAATTTGCGTCAGGCAGGCACGGGTCAGCTCCTCACTGGAAAGCGAGCCGTTTTTTAACGCCGTTAAGGCTTGCCGGACTGTCAGATTGTGTGGCTTTTCCATCCGTGTTACTCCAGTACCGGCGGAACGCGAAAATATCCCTGATGGGAATTCGGTGCATTTGCCAGAATTTTATCCCGCGAAAACGGCGCGTGGGGTTCGTCCTCTCGCAGGCGGCTGCGCGGCGGCAGAACGCTGGAGGTGGGAGGAATATCGCGGGTATCCACCTGCTGCAAACGGGCAGCGTATTCCAGAATTGCAGAAAGCTGCTCGCGGAAGCGGATTTTTTCTTCTTCGCTCAGCTGCAGGCGGGCGAGGTGGGCAATGTGTTCAACTTCTGCCAGAGTCAGACTCATGCCGCGTATTATAATAGACAGTATGACTTCACTGCAACCAAAACGCGCCCCATCTGTTTGTCTTTTGGAGGGAGGGAGAGGATGAAGGAACCGATTTCCGTTGAATTTGCCGGGCGTTTACGGCAGTATTTCAAGAAAGGCAACGTCCTGATGGTATGGCTGTGGCGATTGGGACTGGGAAAGCACATCAACATCGCTCCCAGGTACGCCGGGCAGATCATGGTGCTGGAACACAGCGGAAGGAAAAGCGGTAAACGCTACCGTACGCCGGTGAATTACGCAATTGTGAACGGCGAAATTTATTGTGTGGCCGGTTTTGGCCCGGTATCAGACTGGTACCGCAACATCATCGCCAATCCACAGGTGGAAGTATGGCTGCCGGATGGCTGGTGGGCCGGGCTTGCCGAAGAAGTGCTGGATGCCGATTTGCGCCTGCCGATTTTACGTCAGGTGCTGATTGCCAGTGGTTTTGCGGCGCGCTTGTTCGGGGTGGACCCGCTCAAACTCAGCGATGAGGAACTGGATCGTTTGACGCGGGATTACCGGCTGATCCGGATTCGCCGAACGGTTGCCCGCACCGGTGAAGGCGGGCCGGGCGACCTGGCATGGATCTGGCCGTTGACGACCTTCTTCCTGCTCTTTCTGCTGCTCAAACGCCGTCCCCGCAGACGTTGAGGTAACCAGCGTGCCTGAGAATCAAACCGCTATCCCATTTTGGAAACGCAAATCACTGGAGGAGATGACCCCTGCCGAGTTGGAATCCTTGTGTGACGGCTGCGGCTGGTGCTGTCTTTATCGCATCGAGGATGAGGAAAGCGGAGTCGTGTTGACCACCGCAGTTGCCTGCCGCCTGCTGGATTTGAAAACCTGTCGTTGTAAGGATTACCCAAACCGCTTTGAAAAAGTCAGCACCTGCGTACGAATTACCCCCGAAACCGCGCGCACGTATACCTGGCTGCCGGAAACCTGTGCTTATCGGCGTCTGGCGCTGGGTAAAGACCTGCCCGACTGGCACCCCCTCATCACCGGTGACCCGCGCAGTGTGCACCGCGCCGGTGCATCGGCCCTGGGGCGGGCAATCTCCGAATTGGGGGTAGATCTGGACGATTTGGAAAATTACATCTTAACCGAGGAGTGAAATGAGCTCTCAGCTGGTTCCGTTCTTAATTGAAGCCAAACGTCACACCTACGCTGCCGGTCTGGCGGCAAAAGTGGAGTCTCTGCTGCCGGGCAGCATTCAATTGGAATACCGTTCCGGCGATTGGTTTTACCGGGATATTTATTTTGGTGAAGAATTTTTTGCCGGACAGGAGATGGTGTACTACCGCAACCGGCCGTGGTGGTCCATGGTGTATGCCGGCGGCGTGAAACTGGAAGAACCGCCTCCCGACCAGATTTATTCGTTTTTACGCCGCGCCTTGCTTATGGTGGATGCGCAGGTGCCGTTCCGCGGGCCTGATTCGTTCGAAGAGGGTGATTTCCGTTACGCCTGTGCATGGCGCGGCACGGTTGAGTGGTTCGAAGGAATGGAAGTCATTTTTCACCGCGAGCGGATTGCCTATCAGTTGACTTTCAGCGGAGGGATGATCAACTGAGCAGGAGCGCGGTGCGGCGCATTTTGGCGCTGTCTGGTTTGATTATAGGGCTGGGGGGAATGTTCATAGCGCTGGCGGGTTTCCCGCTGGTGCGTTCTTTGATGGATAGTCTGGCAGCGGATGGAGCAATGGAAGCCTTTACCCCCCAGCGTCATTTGCTGTTGCGCCCGGCGCTTGGTCTGGCAGCCCTGACCGCTCTGCTGCTGGTGTGGATGGATGACCGCAAGCCGCACTGGCTGGGTCGGGGTATTCGTTTTTTGAAAGCAGGATGGGATGATTTACGGGCCGCTTTCCGCCCTGCTGCGGCTGAGCGGGGCGAATGGTTGCGTCTGGGGTTTTTGATTTTACTGGCATTTGTCCTGCGCATTCCCTTTCTGGATCAACCGCTGGGTCACGACGAAGCTTACACCTACATTGGATTTGCGCGCCGGTCATTGTGGGCGGTGATCAGCGATTATCATTTGCCCAACAACCATGTTTTCCACACCCTGCTGGTTCACATTGTGACCCGCCTGCTGGGCAATGCTCCGGCGGTCATGCGTCTACCGGCGTTTGCTGGCGGGGTATTGAGTGTGGCAGCCGCCTACGCTCTGGGGCGAATCTGGTATAACCGCCGGGCGGGCTGGCTGGCAGCCGGGCTGATCGCTGTAACCCCCTTGCTGGTGGGCGGCTCAGCCGATGGGCGCGGATATACCCTGCTGGCGCTGTTCAGCCTGCTGGGGTGGGTGCTGGCTACTTATTTGAAAACCAATCCCAACTGGACGGGCTGGCTGGGGCTGACTGTGTTGGGCGCATTGGGTTTTTATACCGTACCGGTCATGCTCTATCCATGGGGGGCAGTGTACCTGTGGATGTTTCTTTCCCTTTGGGTTGAACCGCAAATTTCCGCGGCTTACGGCGGCTCTCGGCGTTACCTTCTCGTGCTTTTTCTCAGCGGTCTGTTAACCGGCATTTGGGTTTATTTCCTTTACCTGCCGGTTCTACTGGTCAGCGGGGCGCAAAGTTTATTTTCCAACCCGTTTGTCCAGCCGCTGGGGTGGGATGTGTTTTGGCCCACTCTGTGGACGCGGTTGAACGAAACCTGGCATGAATGGCAAATGGATGTGCCTGTCTTGCTGAGCGCACTGGCGGTGCTGGGTGTGGTGCTGGAAGCCATCTTTCACTGGCGTGCCAGCCGTCAGCGGGTGCCGGTTTTGTTGCCGGTTTCGCTGTGGGTGGGGTTTCTGTTGATTGTTCAACGTCCCAATGCGTGGCGCAAGATATGGCTGTGGCTGCTGGTGCTGCTGCTGGTGCTGGCAGCGGCTGGCTGGGCGGCGTTTTTGGACTGGCTGCGGCGAAGAAGGGCATGGCATCCAGCCGCAGCCCAATTACTGGTGCAGGGCGTACTGGTAGCCCTGTTGCTCCTGGCGCTGCCATGGGCGTGGCAACGCGGCAGCCGCCTTGCCGTGCCGGCCGCCGCCGAAAGGACGGCAGATTGGATTGCTGCGCGTCTGGATGAGCAGGGAGCCGTGGTGGCGGATGGTATGGATGCGCCGCCACTGTGGTATTACCTGCTTCGCGCCGGCGGCGAAGCGGCGTGGTTCGATAAACTCAACCAGCGCGAAACCATCAGTCAGGCTTATGTCGTGGTCAATGCTCAGGACCCACAACAAAGCCTTGAATCGATTATTCGCACGACTGCAAACTGGCGCAAGCCGCTCGAAGAGCAGAACTGCCGGTTTGAAACAGAAATAGAACCCTATCGAATTTACCGCTGTTCAGACCCTTAGAAGTATAAATCGGCGGCGGTTTGGGGTTCCAGCTGTTCGTTGATCAGCTCATCGAGTTCGTTCATAATCTCCAGCTTGCGGCGGACAATGTAATTTTCCAACCAGCGGGTTTGTTCCTCGCTGGGGAAAATCCGCACTCCCAGGTACAACATGGTTGTGCCAACCCGGCGCCTGCAAACCACCTGGCCGTGAATGTCAATGGGTGTGGTGGGGGTCAGATCAAAGCGTAAATCCACCGGTGTGTTGACCAGTACATCAAAATGGGGCTGATCCCCAATGTAAAGCATCAAACCCGCGCCATGCAGTGAAATATCCCGCAAGGTTGCCGAGTAGATACGGTTGTGCAGTTTCAGCATGACCTCGATGGGGCGGTCGGGTTGGACGCGCTGCTCCATGCGGTCGAACCAAAGGTTGCCGTTGAAGGAAAAATCACTCAGTCTTAATTCCTGCGGGTGGGTATTAAGGAGTTGCGGTTTGGCGCGCACCGTTTCCGGCAGCACCCGTGAATAGAGGTAAACGGGGTCTCGCAGAGTCAGGCAAACTTGCAGACGGGGAGCGCGGAAAGTGATAGAGTCCACCCCAATTTTGATTGGCTCAATGCGTTCGATGAAGTGTACCCCTTTGTAGGTGCTGACCAGGTTGAGCGGCACGCGCTGGAAAGCCAGCGATTTGACCGCTTGTAACGCATCATTCAGAAATGGGTATGACATCACAACCACCTCCCTGAAAATCTGGTAAAAAAATGACCCTTGCTGTAAGCAGGGTCACCTGGAATGGATCAGCAGAGATGCTCAATCAGGCGACCCGGTGACGAGCGCAACGAATAAGAACGAATAACGAAACGTGGAAACTGGGTGGTATGGACAACTTCTACTCCACAATCATAGTATAGCAAAAATTCGCTTCAATTTCTATCATTTTCCCTGAATTTTTAAGATTAAGGTTTGTTAATTTTCCTGTTTCGGTCACAGGACGGTAAAGTTTTATGGTGAAACTCTCTTAATCATCTGTTAGCCAATTTATAACGCTGCTTTAGCCATTAGTTGAACACACCTTAAACACGGCAGGGATACTTAAATTTGGAAACATTGTCTCAAAGACTGGCAGTGGAGGATGTGGCCGGATGGCAAAGAGAATTTTGCTGATTGGCGGATCGCTCAATCAAACCATGATGATGCATCAGATCGCCAAAGCATTACCCGAACACGAATGTGTGTTCACTCCTTTTTATGCGGAGGGTGTAATGAGCTGGGCAGCCGAAAAAGGGCTGCTGGATTTCACCATTCTTGGCGGGCGGCATCGCCGCGAAACGGAGGCATACCTCCGGCGTCATCATCTTCCGGTTGATTTCGGCGGGCAGCGGGGGAATTATGATCTGGTGGTAACCTGTACCGATTTGATTATTCAGCAGAACATCCGCCGCAAACCGATTGTGCTCGTACAAGAAGGAATGACTGAGCCGGAGGGTTTGCGTTACCAGCTGGTCAAAGACCTGCGCCTGCCGCGCTGGCTGGCAAACACAGCGGCTACCGGCTTATCCAACGCGTACGAGGCTTTCTGCGTTGCCTCGGCTGGATACCGCGATTTGTTTATTCGCAAGGGAATCCGGCCGGAAAAGTTGTTCGTCACCGGCATCCCGAACTACGACAATGCCCGGCAATACCTGAATAATGATTTTCCTTATCACGGTTATGTGCTGGCAGCCACCTCTGCCAGCCGTGAAACCGGAAAATTGCACAACCGCCTGGCTTTCCTGCAGCGGGCATTGCAAGTTGCCAACGGTAAACCACTTTTTATCAAACTGCACCCCAATGAAAATTTTGAACTGGCGATGCTGGAAATCAAGATGATTGCCCCACAGGCAACCGTTTTCACCGAGGGTAATGTTCATCACATGATTGCCAATTGCGATGCGCTGGTAGCCGAAAATTCAACCGTCATTTACACGGCGCTGGCTTTAGGTAAACCGGTGTATGCCGAGGTAGATGTTGAGCAGTTAAAGCGGCTGCTGCCGCTTCAGAATGGCGGTACTTCTGCCGAAAAAATTGCCAATGTCTGCCGTTATATTCTTGCCCTGCCGGAGCGGAAACGCCGCCGCGTGATGCGTCGTTACCGCTTGCAGCTGGCCCGTCAGGCTTTGCATAGTTAACGTGAGTTCGGGTTATGTTCAAAATCCGGCAAGTAAAGCAATTACCCCCTCCCGCCTCCCCCTAAATCGCTGGGGCGATTTAGGGGGAGGTGCAGGTGGGGGT
>NZ_DAOUBL010000123.1:0-3063 GCF_034432615.1 Bellilinea sp.
GATTTTGGGGGAGGCGGGAGGGGGACGAAAATTCGAAAGTTGATGTAAAAATGATTTATCCCGAATTGACGTTAACTTAGCAAAAAAGAAATGACCCTTGCACTGAATAGCCCGCCCCACAATCCCTTTTGAAAAACGCTTTTCGTGTACAATACATTTAAGCACTCTCGCTAATTCTTCCATTTACACTCAGGAGAGACCATGTTCCATACCATTATCTTAATTGGCAATCTGGGACGCGACCCGGAAATGCGCTATACCCCCACCGGTCAGCCGGTTACCAGTTTCAACGTGGCCAGCAACCGCCAGTACACCAACCAAAACGGACAGAAAGTCAAAGAAACCATCTGGTTCCGCGTGTCGGTATGGGGAAAACAGGCAGAAGTGTGCAATCAATATCTGCGCAAAGGCAGTAAGGTATTAATTGAAGGCCGGCTGACCCCCGATCCCAACTCAGGCGGGCCGCGGGTCTGGACGCGCAGCGATGGCAGCAGCGGCGCTTCCTATGATGTTACCGCAACAACAGTGCGCTTCCTTTCTACGCGCGGCGAGATGGAAGGTGAAGTGGGCGGTGAAGACCTGCCGGAAATGGATGCCGGCGAGGACATCCCCTTCTAGAGGGGGCAGCAGCCATGACCACACCCAATCGTCCGCCGGCGGGTATTCCGATGGAACTGCCCGATGACCTGGCTCCCTTTTACAGCAATGTGGTGCGCATCAGCCACACACCAACCGATTTTGTGCTGGATTTTGTTCAGGTGCTGCCCGCCCAGATGCGCAACCTGATCCGCTCGCGCATTGTCATGTCGCCGGTCGGCGCCAAGTTATTTCTGCGCGCTTTTGCTGAAAATCTGGCGCGCTACGAAGCCAGTTTTGGCGAAATTCAAATACCGCAGGGTGATCCCGGTTTGGCGGGCGATCTCTTTCGACGCATTCATCCCACCGATCCGAACCCGCCCCCGCAGGGAGAGTAACCCCCATGCCCGATTTAAGCGAACTCAACAGCCGGGTGCATCAGACTTTCGAAACGCTCAATCAGGCGCGTGAGCAGGCGCTGCTTCAGGCGCGCCAGTTGACCCGTCTGTGCGCAAATACCATTCGCGCCATTCACCGCAGCGAAATGGAAACCGCCCGCCAAAATTTGCAGGAAGCGGCAGACATTGCTGCCGGGCTACAGCGTCTGCTGGCGGACTTTCCGCTTTTGCTCTATGCGGGATACACGCAGGATGCCCTGAAAGAATATGTCGAAGCCAGTCTGACCTTGTGTATCATCGAGGATGCCCCGCTGCCCTCACCGGAAACGCTGGGTGTGGAATACAACACCTATCTGAACGGCATGGCAGAGGTGACCGGGGAATTGCGTCGGCGCTGTCTGGATATTTTACGGCAGGGCTATTCGGAGGAAGCCGAGCGGCTGCTGGGCTGGATGGATGAAATCTACAATCTGCTGGTCACGGTAGATTACCCGGATGCGCTCACCGGCGGGCTGCGCCGCCAGACCGATCTGGTACGCGGGATTGTCGAACGCACCCGCGCCGATTTGACCCTCAGCCTGCGTGAGGAGCGCCTTCAAAAGGCGCTGGAGCGTGCCTCGAACCGCTTGCCGAACGATCCGCATCCATGAAACGCAGTGTACTGCGCGCTTCCGAAATCGGCGCGTTTCTGTATTGTAAACGAGCCTGGTGGTACCAGCGGCAGGGGCTGGTCTCCGAAAACGAATCGGCCATGCTGGAGGGTACTTTCACCCATCAGGCGCATGCCCGCACGGTGCTGGCCGCCCGTTTGCTGCGTTTGCTGGGCTGGGCGCTGCTGGCAGCCGCGCTGATAGCGGTTGCTGTGGGGCTGACCCTGACGGTGTTGAATTAAGTATGTGGGTGTGGTGGGCTGCGCTGGTTTTTGTGCTGGGCGGCCTGGCGCTGCTGTGGCTGGGGGCGCGCCAGCAGCGGCGCAGCGGTTTGCCGCCCGGGCGGGTGCTGTACAGCGACCCGAACATCATCGGTGAACCGGAACGCCCGCTTTTCGACCCCGACACCCTGCTGACCGGCAAACCGGATTACCTCGTCAAAGACGGCGGCGCTGTCATCCCGGTGGAAGTCAAGAGCGGGTGGGCGCCGCCCGAACCCCACCCCGGGCATGTCTTTCAGTTGATGGCCTACTGCCGGCTGGTGGAACGCTCGCTGGGGGTGCGCCCGCCCTACGGCATTTTACGCTACCGCAACCGCACCTTTGCCGTGGATTACACGCCGCAGGCCGAGGCGGAACTGCTGGCGCTGATTGAGGAGATTCATGCTGCCGGCGGCCGGGAACAACCTCGTTCACACGATTCGCCGGCGCGCTGCGCCGGCTGCGGCTTTCGCAGTCAGTGCAACCAGCGGTTGGATTAGGGCTTTATCTCGTTCCGCGTTTCGCCGTTGAGCGGCTTTTGCAGCTCAACCGCAGCCGGTTTGTTTTCACCGTTTTCTCCGCCGCGGATGCGGGTGATGCGGCTGTATCCGCAGGATGTCCAGAAGCGCAGGGCGCGCCAGTTTTTCAAACCTACCTTGATGCGCGCTTCGCGGAAACCAATCTGTTTGGCGTGGGCTTCCAGATGGCGGACAATTTCACGCCCAAAACCCCGCCCCTGAAAGACCGGACGCAGGTACAGGCTGCCAATGTACATGGTATCCGGGGCAGGGTAGCCAAAGTAAACCGCCAGAAAACCAATCGTATCGCGGCTTTCCAGATCGCGAATCAGGTAAAGCGATTCGCGCCATGCCACCCCGCCGGGCGGCAGCACACTGTGACGCAGTGCCTGCAACGCCTGCTCGTGCGGCGGTAGTAACTGCCCCATCTCGCGTAAAATTTCCTGATTTTCGCTCAAAATCAGGGTCAATTGTTCCAGAAAGCGCTCATCTGCCAGATGCAGGAAGCAGGATTCGGTTTCCCAGCGTTCCGGCAGAAAGGTGCGCGGCGCGCCTTCGCGGCGCATCCAGTAATGGGTGTCGGTTTCGCCGACGATGACAAAACCCAGCCGCAGGTACAGCTGACAGGCCGGGTTGATCTTCAATACCCGCGCGCTGACCG
>NZ_DAOUBL010000124.1:0-5584 GCF_034432615.1 Bellilinea sp.
CTGTTCGAACAGTCTGGCAATGGAGGGGTCAAGCTCCGTGCGGCGCAGCACCTCCTGCGGGCGATCAAGGTTGTGATAAAAGTCATACAGACCGTGGGTGTGCTGATGCAGTACCTCGTAAACGGCGCGCCGGATTTCTTTTTCGCTCAGTCCGCCGCCTGAAATGACCCACTGGTTGGCGCGCAGGGCGCGCACCAGCGGGCTGCTGCGCCGCGCCGCGGTGATGGCTGCGCCGAGGTCGGCGATGCGGTAGCCCAGCCACGGGGGAGTGTGTTTGCTGACGGCCAGCGCCAGCCAGACGCCGAAGCGGCTATTCGCCAGGGTTTGGAGATTGATCTTTGAGGTGGTCATCGAGCAGGCTGCGATTTTCTGCGAGGGGAGATTGATTCAGGACTTGTTGAATGCGCTGCTGCAGGCTGGTTTTGCCCGGCTGGCGTCTGCCCAGTCCACGCAGGGATTCCAGGAACATGGCGGTCAGCGATTGAGTCAGGTTTTGCAGGGAGGCTGCCGAAAGTTTCTCGCCGCGCTCGAACCAGATTACGGCGGCATAGCCCATCACCACCGTTACGGAGGAGGCAATGGCTGCTGCCAGCAGCCAGCCCGGCAGACCGCCCAGTTTGCTCAATTCGCCGAACAGGGTACGCCCCAGCAGCCCCAGCCCAAAGGTAGCCGCCAGCTCGCGGGCGCGCTCGAGTGTGATGCGGTAATTATAAATGCGGGCAATCCCCAGCACCATGACCGACTGGGTGACGATCAGCGGGGCGAAGTCAATCATCGGCAGCGGGGTCAGTGCAATCACCGCCGAAACCGATGCCGCGCTGACAATGGAACGCCAGGCCAGCTGCCAGCGGTAGTGCGGCAGACCCTGCCCGAGCGCGGCGGTGATTTCAGGCTGCAGGGCGGCAATGGCGGCCAGAATTTGCGGCAGACCTTCGCCGCTTTTCGCCACCAGCGGCAGCACCTGCGCGCTTTCCAAACCGAGGTTTTGAGCGGCGCGGGCAATCACCGCCGCGGACTGGCGGCGCACCAGATCCATCTTGTTCATCACGACGATGTAGGGCTTGTTGAGCGCCTTCAAGCGCTGGTATAAATCCAGTTCGGTTTGCTTGATGCCCTGAATGGCATCGAACACGATGATCAGCACATCCGCAGCGGCGGCAGCGGTCAGAGCTTCTTCCCGTTCGCGTTCGCCCACCTGCCCAACCGCATCTGCCCCGGGGGTATCCACCACATGGAACAGACCGGTATCGGCTTCCTGATTGGCGCGGGTTGTGCCGGGCAGCGGGCCGACTTCGGCGCGTTCGTTCTTTTGCTGCACAAACTGATTGTACAGGGTGGATTTCCCCACATTGGCCGGGCCGACGATGGCAATCCGGCTTTTCTGCCCAAAGGCAGTCCGGAACTGGTGGGCCGAAAGGCGCATCAGCAGGCGCAGCAGATTGGCATCCGGCGGCAGACCCCCCAGCAGGGCCTGCAGGGTGCTGCGGTCGGCCGGCGAAAGCGATTCCCACACGATGCGGAAGACATCGCGCGTTTCGGGAGGTAATTTGCGGAAAATATCCTGAAGGGTGGGCATGGTAAGTGGGTTAAATGGTATCACAAAGGCTAAAAATGGGGTATGATGAAGCCGTTTGAAAATCATGTGAAGGTCATGGCGTTGAAAACACACTCTCGTTGGATCGTTTTGGTGCTGTGCTGCCTGTTTTTCTTTTCGCTGGGCGTCACAGTGGCTTCGTTTGGCCCGTTGCTTCCGGAACTTTCGGCCCTGAATCAGGTGGATTTGAGCCGGATGGGGCAAATTTTCACCTTCTACTTCATGGGTTCGTTGATTTCTCAACTGCTCAGCGGGCCGCTCAGCGACCGCTTTGGCGAAAAGCCGCTGCTGCTGGCCGCTACCCTGCTGTTGATGGGCAGTGTGGCGGCACTGCCGTTCAGCCACACCTTTCCCCTCAGTTTGCTGCTGTTCAGCCTGACCGGCCTGGGCGGCGGGGCGATTGTGCTGGCTACCAATGTGCTGATTGCGCGGGTGTATGCCGACCGTTCCATTTCGGCGCTCAATTTGCTCAACCTGTTCTTCGGGGTGGGGGCATTTTTCAGCCCGGCACTGGTCGGCCTGATTGCCGGTCAAACCGGTAACGGGCGGCAAATCCTGTGGCTGGTGAGCGGTCTGCTGGCTGTGCAGGTTGTTCTGTTTCTGTGGCTGCGCATCCCTGCCCCAGGCCGCGCATCTACGCAAAATCCGGCAGCCGGGTTGGGTGTTTTGCTGCGCAGCCGATTGGTCTGGCTGCTGGCCTTTTTGCTGATGCTGTATGTGGGGGTGGAAAACGGTTTCGGCGGATGGATTACGGTCTATATGCAGCGCACGGCCAACCTGCCGTACGAACAGGCCGCGCTTTCGGCTTCCGCTTTCTGGCTGGCGCTGACCGCCGGGCGGCTGGTGACGGTGGGTCTGGGGATGCGGCTGAGCGCCGTGCGCATCCTCGCGCTCAGTTTGGGCGGGGCGCTGGCCGGCAGCCTGCTGATGGTCGTGGGCAGTGGCAACCTGACGCTCAGCGCGGCCGGCATCCTGCTGACCGGTTTCAGTTTCGCCTCCATCTTTCCTTCCACCGTTTCCCTGAGCAGTTCGTCCTTCCCAGAACAGGCCGGCAGGGCGATGAGCATCATCAACGGCATGGCCAGCATCGGCGCCATGCTGCTGCCGTGGCTGCAGGGTGTGTTGCTCAACACCATTTCACCCGCCGCCAGCACCCTGCTCACCCTCGGCGGGGTGGTGGGCATGGCGCTTTTACTGGCGGCCGTCCGCCCGCTGACCCGTTCAACCGTTCCATCTTCGCTGCCAAAACCGGCAGCCGGTTTTTCGGATGCCTTGAATCGTTGAGCCATGCTGCCGCGGGAATTTGAAACCGCCCTGCAGACCATTTTGGAACAACTGACCGGCCTGCCGGAAGCCTGGGCGTTGACCGGCAGCGTGGGAATGGTGCTGCAGGGCATGCCGCTGCAAGTGCATGACATTGACGTGCAAACCAGCCCGCTGGGTGCCATTCAGATTCAACAGCGGCTGGAGGGGTGGATGGTCGAACCGGTGCGGCAAGTTGAATCTTCCTTCATGCGTTCGCTGCTCGGCAGGGCGGTGGTGGAGGGGGTCGAGGTGGAAATCATTGGGGGAGTGCAAAAACGGCTGGAAGGCGGGGGGTTGGAAGAGCCGGTCAACGTGGCTGAACATCGCCGCTGGGTTGAATGGCGGGGGTTGAACGTGCCGGTGCTGGTTCTCGAATATGAGGCGGAGGCCTATCGGCGCATGGGGCGGCTGGAAAAAGCCGAAAAAATCCGCCGCTGGCTGGATTCCACAAAACCTCTTGACTAGAACAGATTTTCTGATAAAATAGGATATAATTAGTCAACAATTGAAAGGTTGAATCAACCGCCGCTGGCTGACGGGACTTATTTCAAAAGGAGATCAACATGAGCAGTGTCCGCGTTCTGGTTGGCACCCGCAAGGGGGCATTTATTCTTTCGTCCGACGGCAAACGGCAAAACTGGCAGGTGGACGGCCCGCATTTCGGCGGTTGGGAAATGTTTCATCTCAAAGGTTCGCCGGTTGATCCCAATCGAATTTATGCCTCACAGGCCAGTGAGTGGTTCGGGCAGGTCATGCACCGCTCGGATGACGGCGGAAAAACATGGCAGACGGTCGGGAATCAGTTTGCCTACCGCGGTGAGGTCGGCAGTCACCAGTGGTTCGATGGCAGCATCAAGCCGTGGACTTTCCGCCGGGTCTGGCATTTGGAACCTTCGCTGACGGATGCCGATACCGTCTTTGCCGGGGTGGAGGATGCCGCCCTGTTTCGCTCGACGGATGGCGGGCTGAACTGGGAGGAGTTGAACAGCCTGCGTCAGCACGGGACAAGCGCAGACTGGCATCCGGGAGCGGGCGGTTTGTGTCTGCATACCATTCTGCTTGACCCGCACGACCCGCAGCGGATTTTCACGGCCATTTCGGCTGTCGGCGCGTTCCGCAGCGATGACGGCGGTCAAAGCTGGAAACCCATCAACCGCGGGCTGAAATCGGATTATATTCCCGACCCCGACGCGGAATTTGGTCATTGCGTTCACCGCATTGCCCTGCACCCGTCCCGTCCGCAGGTTTTGTTCATGCAGAAACACTGGGATGTGTTGCGCAGCGATGATGCCGGTGAGCACTGGTACGAAGTCAGCGGCAACCTGCCCAGCGATTTTGGTTTTGTGGTGGCGGTTCACGCTCACCAACCCGATACGGTGTATGTCGTGCCCATCAAAAGCGATTCGGAACATTACCCGCCGGAGGGTAAATTGCGGGTGTACCGCAGCCGCACCGGCGGAAACGAGTGGGAAGCACTCACCGCTGGGCTGCCCCAGCAAAACTGCTACGTCAATGTCCTGCGAGATGCCATGGCGGTGGACGAGCTCGATCCGTGCGGGGTTTACTTTGGCACCACCGGTGGGCAGGTGTATGTTTCGCCGGACGGCGGTGATCACTGGCAGGCGATTGTCCACGACCTGCCGGCGGTGCTTTCGGTGGAAGTACAAACGCTGCCATGATTCGCGTCGTTCTGCCGGCCCATCTGCGCAATCTGGCAAATATCAGCGGGGAAGTCCACCTTGACCTCCCCCCACCGGTCACGCCGCGCCGGATTGTGGATGAACTCGAAAAGCGTTACCCGGCTTTGCTTGGCACGATTCGCGATGCGCACACCCTACAACGCCGCCCCTATGTGCGCTTTTTCGCCTGCCGCGAGGATGTTTCCTTTGCCGACCCCGACCTGCCGGTAGCCCCGCCGGTGGCCGCCGGAGAAGAACCGTTCATCATTCTGGGCGCCATTGCCGGCGGGTAGCGCCGGGCAGTTTTTTCTTGACAGTCCGCCGTTCCGGCGGTACAATTTGACCGCAATTGGCCGAGATAGCTCAGTTGGTAGAGCACGCGACTGAAAATTGCGGTGTCGCCAGTTCGATTCTGGCTCTCGGCACACCCCCGCGCAAGCGCGCGGGGTTTTTTTATTCCCGCCAAACTCTGCTAACCTCACTGCGGAATAAATCCTGTTTGCATTCGATTTCTGAATTTTGCCCCCTCCTGCGCCTCCCCCAATTTTGCTTTTGCGATATTGGGGGAGGTGGGAGGGGGTAAGTTCTGTTAGAATCAGGTGCATGAAGATGCAGCCCGAACGTCTGACCGTGCTGGCGCTGGTATGCGTTGCGCTTGGCGCGGCTTTACTGTACTTTGGTTTGCAGCATACGGTGACGGTGTGGATAGACGGCCAATCTCTGACGGTTCAAACCCGCGCACTGACGGTGGGGGCAGCCCTTGCCGAAGCCAACATCCCGCTGGGAGCGTTTGACCGGCTGGCTCCCCCGCTGGAGGCGCGCCTGCCGCGCCAGGGCGTCATTCGGCTGGCGCGCGCCCGCCCGGTGCAGATTCTGGATGCGGCCAGCGGACGCACCCATCACCTGTACACGCCGGAGCGCATCCCGGCCAACCTGCTGGCGCAGGCCGGTTTGCGCCTTTTTCCATCCGACCGGCTGGAATGGAACGGGGCAGCGCTCGACCCGA
>NZ_DAOUBL010000125.1:0-2525 GCF_034432615.1 Bellilinea sp.
GGCGAAGACGCCGTTGATTTCGGGCTGGGCCTGCAGGATGTTCTCGAAGACCTTCAAGCCCTTGTCGCGGTTGAAGTCGGCGGTTTGCTGTGCAACGATCTGGGCATCCTTGCAGGAGGCGGACATGTAGTCATTGAAGCCCTGGCCGCGGTCGCGGGCGGCGGAGGTACCGGCGATGCCCTGCAGTTCAACGACCTTGCCTTTGCCGCCGATCGCTTTGCAGAGGAACTCGGCTGCCATCTTGCCGCCGGCGACATTGTCGGAGGCGATGTGGCTGACGACGGTGCCGCCGTTGGCGCCGCGGTCAACGGTGAAGACGGGGATGCCGGCGTCATTGGCTTTCTGGATGGCGGGGACGACGGCGTCGGAGTCGGTTGGGTTGATGAGCAGGGCGGAGACCTTCTTGTTGATCAGGTCTTCGATGCCGGCGGTCATCTTGGCGGAGTCATCCTGAGCGTCCACGACGATGAGTTTGACCCCGGCGGCATCGGCCGCCTTTTGAGCGCCATCCCGCAGGGTGACGAAGAAGGGGTTGTTGAGCGTGGAAATGACCAGCCCCAGGGTTACTTCGCCCGTCTGTGGCGGGGTGGTAGGCTGCTGCGCAGGTGTGGTTGGGGTGGGTTGAGCGCAAGCCGCCAGGAGCAGGGAGACGAGCATCACAAGGGAAATGAGCTTAAGCAGGTTTTTCATGGTTCTCCTCCGGTTGTTAAGTTATGGAATTTCGTTCAATGAGATGGGTTTTTGTGAATACAGGGTTGCCTCTTCTTCCAAAAAGATTCATAAACCTCCTTTCCGTTTGAACCAGTCATTCGTGTTGCACAATCATCTGGTTGGTGGGCTAAACGCTTTATGCAGCAGAAGCGCCAGCGCAATCACCACCCCTTTAACCACCTGCTCCCACAACGGGGAAACATTCAACAGGTTGAGACCGTTGTTGAGCGTTTCGATGAGCAGGGTACCCAGCAGGGTGCCGGCCAGGCCGCCCTCACCGCCGGCGAAGCTGGTACCGCCAACCACCACGGCGGCAATGGCGTTGAATTCATAGCCCTGCCCGATGATCGGCTGCGCCGAGTCGAGGCGAGCCACCAGCACCAGCCCGGCCAGCGCGGCGCAAAAACCGGAAATGGCATACACCAGCACGGTCATCCGGTCGGTGGGTACGCCGGCCAGTTTGGCGGCGTTGAGGTTATCGCCCATCAGGTAGATTTGGGCGCCGTATTTGGTACGGCTCATGAAAATCCACCCGGCGGCAAACACCAGTAAGGTCAGAAAGATGGGCACCGGAATACCGGCAACCACACCGGTACCAATCCAGCGGAAGGCGGGCGGCAGACCGGTGATCGGTTGACCCTGGGTATACATCAGCGTCAACCCGCGCGCCACGGTCAGCATACCGAGGGTGGCGATGAAGGGCGGAATTTTTGCGCGGGTAATCATCAAGCCGTTGATCATCCCCAGCACCGTACCCACGGCCAGCGCAGCCAGCACAGCTACCGCAACCGGTTGACCCTGCTTCATCAGCGAGGCGCCGATGGTGACGGCAAGCGCCAGCACCGACCCTACCGAAAGGTCAATCCCGCCGGTCAGAATGACCAGCGTCATGCCCACGCTGATGATGCCGTTGATGGTGGCCTGCCGCAGGATGTTGATCAGGTTGGCGGAGGTGAGAAAACGCTCCGAAAGCAGGGAGAGCGCCAGAATCAGCAGCAGAAAGGAAAACATCAACCCAAAGCGCTGCAAGAAGGCGCGCCGGTCAAAGGCAGAGGCCTGGGTGGCTGGCTGGGCAGGGATCATGGACATACTCTGCTTTCCCCAAAACTAAAAAACAACGCCGGCGACCAGAATCACATTGGCGTAGGGTGTGAATTCACCGGTGCGCACCACGGCGCGCGCTCGAGCGCAATGTTCTTTCAATTCGCTGTGGCTGATTTCTTCAAAGGGGGTGTCCGGCAGCAGCCGTTTCAATTCCGCCAGAACCTGCGGGCTGACCTGAGCGGTTTCGCGCGCCACCAGCACCTTTTCGACCCGCATCTCTTCCAGCACGGTGCGGACGGTGTCTGTAAATGAAGGGATGTTTTTGGTCAGCGCCAGATCAATCCGCAGCGTTTCAGGGGGAATCGGCAGGCCGGCGTCCCCAATCACCAGCATATCGCCGTGACCCAGGCTGGCAATGACTTCAGAAAGGGCGATGTTCAGCAGGGGGGTTTTCTTCATAGACCGCGCTCCTTCAAAAAGTGGATCAGTTCTTCCCGGTTGGGCATGGAGGGCTGTGCGCCCGGGCGGGTGACCGCGATGGCACCGGCGGCATTGCCCCACAGCACCGCTTCGCGCAGGCTCTTGCCTTCCGCCAGCGCCACACTGAAGGCAGCCGCAAAGGCATCGCCGGCGGCAACCGTATCCACCACCGGTACTTTGAAGGCGGCCAGTTTTTCCTGGGTGTGAGGAGCAACCAGCAGCGCGCCTTCTTCTCCCAGCGTGACCACCAGATTGCGCACCCCGTTAGACATCAGAAGGGCGGCGGCGGA
>NZ_DAOUBL010000126.1:0-5702 GCF_034432615.1 Bellilinea sp.
TCCGGGCAGCGGAATAGCGGCATCAGGTGCAAATAGGTCAATCCCAACTCTTTGAAATAAGGGATTTTTTCCTGAACTCCCTTCAAATTACCGGCAAACAAATCTACATAACAGACACCCCCCAACATTTGATTGGATTGGAACCAGTCCGGATTGTTTTCTCGCTCTGCATCCAATGTTTTTAATTCAACGCTTCGTTGAGCCCAGTAACTAGCGAGCACACCCAGTAATTCTTCGATGTGATAAAAGAAATCGTAATGTTCACCGTAAAGATGATGAAGAATTCGAAAAAGATCTTCAAAATGCCGGTTTAGACGAGCTTCAAAAACTTGCCATTCTTCCGGATGTTTGGAGATGTAATCGGCAAACCGCGTCTCAAGACGCGGTTCTAGCCGATCCAGGGTCCTTTTCGACTCTCTGGAAAGATCCATAAACCTGATTCCTTTCTGCTTTATCCTTTGACAGAACCTGCCATCAAACCGCGCACGAAGTAACGTTGTAAGGCAAAGAATAC
This sequence comes from Bellilinea sp., assembly GCF_034432615.1. Taxonomy (GTDB): domain Bacteria; phylum Chloroflexota; class Anaerolineae; order Anaerolineales; family Anaerolineaceae; genus Bellilinea. The sequence continues at coordinate 515 of NZ_DAOUBL010000126.1, forward strand.
CGTCAAGGGTAAAATCATGCTGACAAATGCGCCAGAAGTGAGCAAATGCCAGTCCTGTCCTTTTTCACCCACCATCGCCGCCAGCGCACTGGTAACAACCCGGTTTTGATCGCCCAGGAACACCAGCGCAACCAGATAATCATTCCACACCCATAAAAACTGGAAAATGGCAAAAGACGCCAGTGCCGGAATGGATAGCGGTAAAATCAGCCGGGTGAAAATGGTAAAGTGCGAAGCCCCATCAATGAAAGCTGACTCTAAAATATCGCGCGGTAGAGAGCCAATGTAATTAAACAACAGGTAGACTGCCAGTGGCAATCCAAAACCGGTATGAGCCAGCCACATGGCAAGGTATGTACCGTTCAAATTCAATTGGGTGTAATCCCTCAGGATCGGCACGAGCGCAATTTGCAGCGGAACCACCAGTAAGGCTACCACCAGCGTAAACAACAATTTTCTACCCGGAAAATTGAGCCAAGCAAAGCCATACGCCGCAAAAGCTGCAATCAAGATTGGAATAATGGTAGAAGGAACCGCTACGGCTATGGAGTTAAGGAAAGCACCGCCAAGGTTGTTTCCCTTGCGGGTAATCTCATTACCCGATGCATCACGAAAACGAATTTCTTTTCCACTCAAAGTATCCCGATAATTATCCAGGGTTAACCGCGCTGAAAACCCAACCCACTTCCTTTCTTCCACAATCACCAGCCGCGACCTTTTATTACCGATCCAGGTGATTTTGCGACCATCCGGTGTTACAACTCCTTGACGCAACGTGGCAAAATCGGCAGTTATTCCGGCTACTTCAAACGGTTGATCCACATCAATGGTCTCAGGTACACGGACTTCTTCGACCTTTACCCAGCCACGATGCGGAAACACTGTCCACCAGCCGCTGCTGTAAATATCTTCACTGTTCCGGAAAGAGGTGATGAATACTCCAATGGTTGGAATTAACCAGATCAGGCAGATCAAGATCAGCACGCCATTGACGAAAAGGCTGCCCAACCGTTTTTGACCCTTTTGACTGGCTTGTTTTGTAGCCATTAGAAAGCCCTCCTTTCGCGGAACTGGCGGAGATTGTAGATCATTACCGGAATGACCGCTATCAATAGCACAATCGCAATCGCTGATGCCCTTCCGGAGTGATTATAGGTAAATTGCTGAAGATAAAATTCGTTGGCAATGACATTTGTTCCGTAATTCCCCCCTGTCATGACCCGTACAATATCAAATAGTTTCAAACTAAATATGACAATGGTTGTAGTGACTGTCAAAAGCGTGCTTTGAATGGTCGGCACCATGATTTGAAAGAATACCTGAAATTCGTTGGCACCATCCACCCTCGCCGCTTCTAACAATTCCGAAGGTATACCTTTGATTGCAGATGATAAGATGACCATCGCATAACCGGTTTGCAGCCATACCATGATCACAATGAGAAAAAGGTTATTGATGGGTGGATTCAACAACCACGGCTGAGCTTTACCTCCCAAGCCGATCACAATGGCATTCAATAAACCTATCTCCTGTATACCAACACCTTCACCCCGGTATGCATATACAAATTTCCAGATCACACCTGCGCCGACAAAGGATATGGCCATTGGCATGAAAATGATGGCTTTATAGACTTTTTCCAAAGGGGTGCGATCGGCAAGCACGGCGATCAGCAAACCCAAACCGACACTGAAGCCGGTGCCCAGAATCATCCACAACAAATTATTGCGGAATGCCTCCAGCATGACCCGGTCAGTAAAGGCAAAAATATAATTTTCAATCCCAACAAAATTTCTAGCCAACCCATCCTGAAAACTCAAAATTAGGGTTCGAATGGTTGGCAGAAAAAGGTACCAGAATAAAATTGCGACGGCTGGGCCAATAAAGATAAACGGTTGAAGCCGCCGTACCCACTCGCCGGAGAGCTTCTCGACCAGCCAGTTGGACACACCATACAGGAGCGCTACCCCTCCCACTCCCCACACGACAGCGACCAATACGATGATGAATTGAGGGGCATTACTGTCTCGTAGAAAGATAAAACCACGCCACAGTACCAGAAAAGTGACCAGAGGGACAAAAATCGAAACAAGTATTCTCCCCACCCCGGTGGTCAACCAATGGATAATTTGGTTACCTGCATTTACACTTGGCTGGTTCTGCATCATGCGCTCCCTTCTTTAAAAAAGGACCTTTGAAAAAGATTATATATTCATCCGGGGATGAGAGGGGCAGGTTATCCCCTATCACCATCACCTGCCCCTCCAATTTACTCGAGCCTCAAACTCCTCTCAGACAGATAGACTGATTGAGTTATTTCGGCCAGGAGGCATCAATGTCCCTCAACGCGGTATCCAGATCAATCGCACCAGATACATATGAGGTCATGCTCTTCCAGAAGGAGCCTGCACCTACTGCGCCGGGCATCAAGTCTGAGCCATCAAAGCGCACCGAGGTAGCGTTGAGGATGATTTCGGCAACGCCGCGATCCACTTCGTTTGAATACCAGTCAAGGCTGGAATCGAGATGCGGTGAAATTGCGCCGCCAGCGCGCACCCAGCCTTCAACCGAAGCACCCGTGGTGAAGTATTCCATTACGGCGCGAACTTCCGGACGATCATTGAACATGGCGTAAATATCGCCAGCCACCAGCACGGGCTTTCCGTAGGCGGGGTCAATCGGCGGAAAGTAGAAGAAGTCATAATCCACACCGGCGGTCAGACCTTCGGGGAAGAAGGTGGTGATGAAGTTGCCCTGTTTGTGCAGCCAGCACTTGGGTGGATTATCAAACATCGGTTTCGGGGCGTCACCGAAGAAGGTTGTGGCAATAGCCTGCCGGCCGCCGTAAACATAACCATCGGTGAACCAGATTTCGGTGACCTTTTCAATGGCACGGCGCACTTCAGGTGAATCGAACTTCAATTCACCTTTCACCCACTTGTCGTAATTTTCAAGCGAAGTGGTGCGCAGCATGGTTTCCTCAATCCAGTCGGTCATCGGCCAACCGGTAGCAGCACCGGATTCGATACCAACACACCACGGGGCATCGCCGTCGTTTTTGATTTCTTCACTTAATGCCAGCAATTCATCCCACGTGGTCGGGATCTTGTAACCTGCCTCCTCAAAAGCCTTCTTGGGATACCAGACCAGCGATTTGCCGTTGACGCGGCCCCACACCCCAGCCATGATCTTGCCATTCGGGCTGTCCATCATGGCCATATCCAGCCAGGATTGGTTGTAATTCTTCTTCAACTTCTCCATGTCCAGGAAGGTGCTGACATCAATTGCCTTACCTTTGGCAGCAAAGGTCGCAAGCAGCCCCGGCTGTGGAAAGTCTACGATATCGGGGGGATTGCCGCCATCAATACGAATGGATATGGAAGCTTCAAATTCCTTTGAACCTTCGTATTGAATGTCAATTCCGGTTTTATCCTCAAAATCCTTTACCGATTGTTCAAACTTGACCGCATCGTTATCGGTGAAGGGGCCGGCCATTGTGACCACCGTACCCTTGAACTCACCCGCAAAAGCCCGGTCGAGGAAGGAACCACCTGCGCTGGCAGGCGGCTGGGTAGGTGCAGCAGTCGGTTGTGCGCAGGCAGCCAGCACCAGCGCAGCAACCATCAGAATTGTTATTATTTGCCAGAAACGGTTTTTCATTTTCTCCTCCAAGAATCAATTTTTGGACAGAACGACATGCCAAATTGGCCATATCTACAAAATTTTTCGGCGGTTTTCTGGATTAATCACCTCCTTTCAATTTCGGTAGCATCCAGTATCACGTCGTCCCACGCTCAATCAAAGACAACGGTAAACGAATATGTTGAATCGGTCGGGTGGAGTCGAGCATTCTCGAAAACAGCAGTTCCGCGGCTACCCGACCGGATTCATCAAGAGGTTGGCGGACGGTTGAAAGCTCCATGTAGTCTGCAATATCCAAATCATCAAAACCCAAAATGGCAACATCCTCCGGAATGCGGTATCCAAGTTGTCTGGCGGCTTTGATTACCCCTATGGCTTGAAGATCAGTTGCCGAAAAAATGGCAAGCGGTAATTTTGCCGTTTTCAACCTTTCTAACGCAACAAAACGGGTTGCATCCACATGATAAGGGGTTTCCCATACCTGAGCCTCAGAAAATTGTATGTCCGACTCCTTTAATACCTCTTGAAAACCCTTCAACCGTGAACTGATGGGATTGATCCCATACTTGGGAAAATTGGTTTCACCTACAAAAGCAAATTCAGTATATCCCTTGCCTAACAGATATCGGGCAGCTATTTTTCCACCTTCCTCATCATCAATCTCCACACTGCTGAAAACCTTCAGAGGATACTCAATCAAAACCGTTTCCAATTTGTGTTGAACGATTCGATCGGCCGTTTTCTCATCTATCCTGACCGAGATGAGAATTAACCCATCTAAATTATGGGTCAGTGGAATAGTATCCAGATAATGCTGCAGGCGTTCCAGTGTATCTACCGTGAAAATCACCAGCTCGTAATTCGATTCTGTCAGAACAGAAGCCACACCTCTTAGTCGTTGAACAAAAGAAGGTGCGGTAAAAAAAGGGGTGATGACACCCACTCTACCGGAGGAACGCAAAGCCCTCGCCCGTGCCTCGGCTTTGGGCACAAAACCCAATTCGTCAATAGTTGCCAGTACATGCAAGCGGGTAGATTCGTTAACTCTCTCCGGATTATTCAAGACGCGCGAAACTGTAGAAATGCTCACACCCGCGGAGCGGGCAACATCGTAAATAGTGGGGGAATTTTTACGAGAGAGCATTTTTTCAGGGGAAATCTCGCTATACTGAAAGTACTTTTATGAAAGCACTTTCAGTATAGCAAAAATTAAATCCCCTTGTCAATACAAGGGGATAATTTTTAAGGTTTCTTAAGTTTTACGATCCATTCACCGGTTCAACCAGGATGCCCTCGGCGACACTTTTTTCAAAGGCAAGTTCCATCTGCTCAACTTGAATGATGGTCACTGGATTTTGTGATATGACCCGAATACATCGCCCGGGAAGCAATCCGTAAGCCTGTAAATGACCCCGATAGGGGGATTGCAACCCTTTCATCTCGCGGATTTTAACCTCGCGCCCCGGGGCAACCTGACACAACATCATGCAATGCTCGTTCGCTTCAAAGCCTCGCGCACATCGTTGCCTTCTTCTATGATGAAACA
>NZ_DAOUBL010000127.1:0-2259 GCF_034432615.1 Bellilinea sp.
ATTAAATTTTTTGTTTATGTTGCTTTAGTCGGAGTGACACGGCTGGTTTATGTCACTGCGAGCGAGCGAAGCGAGCGTGGCAATCTCCGGAAAGCCGCCTCCTGCGCCTCCCCCAAAATCGCCCCTGCGATTTTGGGGGAGGTGGGAGGGGGAGAAATTACCCGAAATGACGTTTTCTTATGAAAGATACCCGGCCCGCACCATTAATTCGGCATTGAGCAGTGAGCCGCCGGCCGCGCCGCGAATGGTGTTGTGCGAAAGCACCACCAGGCGCAAATCGAAGAGCGGGTCGGAACGCAGCCTGCCAACCACGGTGGTCATGCCCCTGCCGGTCATGCGGTCAAGGCGCGGTTGGGGACGGTTCTCCTCCTCGCGCACCTGAATCACCGGGCGGGCTGCTGAAGGCAGCTCAGCCACCGGCGGCGGGGCCTGGAAAGCGGCCAGCACGGTGGCAGCCTGTTCAGGTGTGGCGCGCTGCGCCAGTTCCACCGTCAGGCACACTAAATGACCGTCGGTCACTGCAACGCGGTTGGTGTGCGCCGAAATGCCAATCTCGGCAAGGTGCACCTCCTCGCCTTCCAGTTTGCCGAGCATTTTGCGCGGCTCCCATTCCACCTTCTCCTCTTCGCCGCCGATGAAGGGAACAACATTATCGGCAATATCCAGCGAGGCAACGCCGGGGTATCCCGCCCCGGAGAGCGCCTGCATGGAAACGGCAAACACGCGTTTCAAGCCAAAGGCATCCTGCAGCGCTTTGAGGGCGATGGTCATGCCGGTGCTGGTGCAGTTGGGGTTGGTTGCAATCCAGCCGCTCCAACCGCGCCGTTTGCGCTGTACCTCCACAAGGCGGGCATGTTCCGGATTTACCTCCGGAATCAGCAGCGGCACATCCGGCTCGCGCCGAAAGGCGGAGGCATTCGAACAAACGCAAATACCGGCCTGCGCCAGGGCCGGTTCAACCTGACGGGCGGTATCAGCCGGCAGCGCCGAAAACGCCAGGCGGGCGCCGTTGAGCGAAGCGGCTTCACTGGGCAGGACAGGCATCTTTCCTGCCCAGTCGGGCATTGGCTCTGCCAGCAGCCAGCGGCACACCTCCCCGTAGGTTTTACCATGACCGCGCTCCGAGCCGGTCAGTGCCACCACCTCGAACCAGGGATGATGATCCAGCAGCTGCACAAAACGCTGCCCAACGCTGCCGGTAGCCGCCAGCACTGCAACGGGTATTTTATTCATGCCTGCACCTCCTGATGGGGAATGACCTGACGGTGTAAGGTACGCACGGCCGCTTGAGTGTCCTCAGCCCTCAGTACAAAACAAATGGATACTTCCGATGAACCCTGCGCAATGGCAATCACATTGATGCGCTGCTCGCCCAGTGCACTGAAAACCTTGCCGGCCACGCCGGGTGTGCTGCGCATTCCTTCACCCACAACCGTAACAATGACCACCTCGTCGGTTGCCCAAACGCGGTCAATATCCTTGCCCTGAATTTCGCGGTAAAACTCGTCCTGAATGGCGGCAATCACCCGCTCAGCCGCATCCGCCGGCACGGCAATGCAAATGGCCTGCTCGGAGGAAGCCTGCGAGATAAGCGAGATGTTGGTGCCGGTGGAGGCAATCGCCGCAAAGGTACGCGCCGCCACACCCGGTACACCCAGCATGCCGCGCCCCTCCACGGTGACCAGTTTCATACCGCGAATGGCGGTCACCGATTTGACGATGCTGGAATGATTTTCGGGGGGCTTTTCGGCGACCAGGCGTGTGCCGGGGTGAGTCGGGTTAAAGGTGTTCAGCACCCGCAAACCGATGCCGGCCTCGATGACCGGCCGGATGGTTTTGGGGTGCAGCACCTTGGCGCCGGCGTAAGCCAGTTCGGCTACTTCGCGGAAGGTTAATTCTTCGATGGTGTGGGCTTCGGGGACAATGCGCGGATCCGCGCTCATCACCCCATCCACATCCGTCCAAATCCAGACTTCGTCGGCGGGCAGGGCTGCCCCCAACAGGGCAGCGGTGTAATCCGAACCGCCGCGGCCGAGGGTGGTGACCACTCCTTGCCGGGTTGCGCCGATGAAGCCGGTCACCACCGGGACGATGCCGCTTTGCAGGAGAGGCGGCAGCACCGCCCGCACCGCCGCCTGAGTTGCCGCCCAGTCCGGGTAGGCCGATTGGTAGTGATCATCGGTGATGATCAGGCTGGTCGCCTCCACCACCTGAGCCGGGCAGCCCTGTTCTTGCAGGGCAGCGGCTAACAGGCGTACT
>NZ_DAOUBL010000128.1:0-17702 GCF_034432615.1 Bellilinea sp.
CGGCCGCTTCAATTTTTGTTGATGGGGCGGCATCCGCAACTGCACTGCTCTGGCAGGCGCTCAGAAGCAGTGCAAACAACAGCGTAAAAAAGAAAAGATTACCGGGTTTGTTCATGGTTGAACGGCTCCGGGCAGCGGTGTCCATGTTGGCCGGCGGGTGGGCTGACTGGTTGGGGTGGGGCTTGGCAATGGTGTTGCTGTCCGATAAAAACGGATTGTGGGAGAAATGGTAGGTTTAAGGGTGAGGGTCGGGATGGCGGTTGGCGTTTGAATCGCCTCAGGTGGATAAAACTGCGCCATCGCCCCATTCCAATCTAAACCGTCCGTTTTGACAAACTGATTGAAACGGGCAGCCGGGTAAAATGTGCGCCAGTTTTGTAAGGCCGCTACCGGCTGCCACCCAAAGCGAGCTGCCAGTTCGGTGAAATCTATCCAATACCCATCCGGTATCGGGGTGAAAGCGCCACCCTGTTCGTAGGTGCGCGGGTCGCCGTTGTAACGCGCATCCAGTGACCAGGGATGATCTTTCATGGGTTGCCCCTGGGATCCATCCTGATAGCGGGCGCGGATGAAGATGCGCCAGTAGGTTTGCCCACCGCGTTCTTCGCGGGTAATCGTCATCCAGCCGGCTTGAATGGGTAAGGGATTAATCGCAAACGCTCTGCCGGTCAGCAGCCACTCGTCCACACTGCCGGGGTGGGGTGGCTCGGTAATCGGCAAGTAAGCGTTTTCCAAATTTCCCAAAATATCCCAGCCTGATTGGCGGGCAGCTTCACGGCGGAGCGCTGCAAAGGATTCATCTACTGCATCGTGCAAGTAGGGATATGGGACATTGACATCTGTTAGGGATACCAGTCCAAAACGGTTGGGCTGAGATTGGGGTGCGAGTGTAATTTGAACGCTATAAAGCGAGGGTAGAACTGCCGGACTATCCAGCAGGTATGCCATGATCAAATCGTTGATTTGCCCGCCTTTCCAATCCATGCCGTGAATGGCTGCAGGCATAACCCAAAAAGGCAGCGCCAGTTTTTTAGAGGAAACCTCAAAACCAGCCAGATGATCCTGTAAAAAGTCGGTCTGACGGGTCAGGAGCACCTTTCCGTCCGGACTCCAAACCGCATTGCTCCCTGCAAAGGCTGCTACGGCTGGTTTTTGGGGGAACGTGCTATCCCAAACGAAAATTGTATCGGCGGCGTTGTAACGGCCACCCCAGGTTAAAAAGTGACCATCGGGTGACCATGAAGGGGAATGAGCGGGACTGCCGACCCCAAGACTGACATTGGTATACCGTTCGCCAATCTGGTCAAGCCGGGCTGTCCAGATTTCATCCTGTCCGCTGCGGTCAGAAACAAAGGCAATTTCCTGTCCTAACGGGGACCATGCCGGAGAATGGTCAGCGCTGGAGGAGTTGGTGAGTGGGATGGGTGCCTGACTTAGATCAGCGAGAGATTGGATAAAGATATCCAGATTGCCATTGGCGTAGGTCTCGTAGGCCAGCCATTGGCCGTCAGGAGACCAGCTTGGCCAACCGTCGTATTCCGGCGTATCGGTAACGCGGGTTAATGCACCGTTCCTCAAGTCAAGGATGTAAATATCCCAGTAGCCGTTCCGACGAGAAGCGTAAGCAATTCGGCTGCCATCCGGGCTGATCGCCGGGTGCAAATCGTCCCAGGGATGGTTGGTCAGACGGGAAAGCGGTAAATGGGTTGGATGGAAGGCAAATAAATGAATGAAAGGCCCATCGCTCATCGCAAACACCATGATCCCATCGGGGTTTGAGTCATTTTGGGGTGCAATCGATTCACCAAGGGCAACGTTCAGATTGCTCACCTCTGGACGGGCAAGGGGCGGTTCGGGTGTTTCAAGCGGAAGGGGAGTGGGTAAGAGTGCTGGCAAGGTTGGGGTAGGAAGAAGCAGCCATTGATCCCGAATGATGGGGATGACATTCCACAGTAGCACCACCAGCAGGGCAAATATGAAGGTTAACCAGCCGACAGGCTTTCTTTTTTTACTTACTTTTGGAGAACCAGCCATTCATCTCCCAACGACGAGTTCATCTGCAATTTGGGAAGAAAACCGGCGATGATGAGGAATTGGTCAGGTCGGTGAGGGCGTCCGCACGGAAAAATTACCGATTTTCTTCAGTGACATTCGAGTTTGAATTCATTTAAGGTTTATTGTAGCATTCAAAAAATTGAACAGTCAACCAAACTGCCTTTCAATTGGGTTTGGTTATCAATATTGTTAACTGGTCCGATTATTCATCCTCGAAGCGTAAACTGTAGAGATGATAGTATATCCCCCCTTTTTGCAATAGTTCAGCATGAGTGCCATCCTCAATAATCTCTCCGTTTTCGATGACCAGAATCCGATCCGCGTTGGTGATTGTAGATAGACGATGAGCGATGATCAAAGAGGTGCGCCCTTTCAATAGGCGGTTAAGGCCAGCCTGAATCATACGCTCGGTCTGGGTGTCTACACTGGAAGTGGCTTCATCCAGAATTAAGATGCGTGGATCAGCCAGCAAGGCACGAGCAAATGAGATCAATTGACGCTGCCCGACCGATAAAATGGCGCCGCCTTCTTCTACGGGTGTGTCATAACCGTGTGGTAATTGGCGGATAAACTCATCTGCTCCCACCGTTTTGGCAGCGGTTTCGACTTCTTCATCACTCGCAATCAATCTGCCAAAGCGGATATTTTCACGGACGGTTCCGGAAAACAGAAAGGGGTCTTGAAGGACGATGCCAAATTGTCGGCGTAAACTCTGCTGGGTCACCTGACGAAGATCGTAACCGTCAATTCGGACAATTCCTTCAGTTGGATCGTGGAAACGGGCAACCAGCTTGATCAGAGTGGATTTTCCTGCTCCGGTTTTTCCGACCAGCGCAACAGTCTGACCTGCTGGAATTGTCAAATCAATATTGCGCAAAACCGGGGTAGGATCATCTGAATAGTGAAAACTGACATTTTCAAAGCGAATTTCCCCTCGAATAGCAGGCATTTCAATAGCATCCGCCGCGTTCTGTACCTCAATGGGGGCATTCAAAAGGTTGAGAATGCGCTCGCCGCTAGCCATGGTGGATTGGAAGGTATCAAAGCGGCGGCTCAGGTCACGGATTGGGTCGAAAAAGCGGTTTATGTACAATACAAAGGCAACCAACGTGCCGGGTGAAATTTGTTCTCCCAAAACGGCGCTGCCTCCCAGCCAGACGACCAGTGCCATGGCTGTAATGCCCAAAAAATCGACACTGGGAAAGAATTGCGCAGCCAGGCGCGCGGCTTTGAGGTTGACATCCAGGTTGTTGCGGTTCACCACATCTCGAAAGTAGGTGTAATTTTTATCCTCACGCGAAAATGCCTGTACAACCCGTAAGCCGTTGATATTTTCAGCGAGGACGGAATTGACCCAACTGATGGCCTTGCGTGTTTCTCTGTAATATTCACGGGCACGCTTCCGAAAGAGGCGTGTGCTGAAAATGATGAGCGGGATCACACTGAAGGTTAGCAAAGAAAGGCGCGGGTTCATACTGAACATGGTAATTACAATGCCAACCAGTACAAATAAATCGCGGGCAATGGCGAGCATGGCCCAGGTAATAAATTCTCTTAAAACACTCACATCGTTGATCACCCGCACGATGATACGCCCGACTGAGTAATGTGAGAAAAAACTGAGGGAAAGTTGTTGAAGATGATGAAATAATTTCGACCGGACATCAAAGATGATGGATTGTCCGACTCGGGACATGATAAAAACCCGTCCGTAGATGGCGGACCATTGCAGAGTGGCAATAGTCAGGTAAAGCAGGACGATATTGCGCAATGCCGGAAGAGACTGTCCATCCACGCCTTCGTCCACGGCCAGTTTCACCAGGTAGGGTCCAGCCACAGAGGCTGCTGAGGTGATTGCCATGAGGATCAATGAAACCAGCAAGGGTTTCCAGTAAGGCTTTACAAATGCCATCAATCCACGAATTACCTGTGGGTCGTAGCCTTTGAATTGCACATCCTCATGAATGTTGGATGGAACGGTGACAGCCATGCTATTTTTTTTTACTCCAACGAATTTCCTGATCGAAGATTGACTTTAGAACGAGCAACTTGTGAAAGGGGGTGGACTTCTTCCAGTTCTTCCTGATTTCTCAGCTGAAGTTCATAAATTTGACGGTAAAAGCCATTTAAAGCAAGCAGTTGAGAATGAGTGCCCCGTTCAATAATGCGACCCTGGTCCATCACCAGAATCAAATCGGCTTTTTTTACGGTCGAAAGACGTTGAGCAATAATCAGGGTGGTACGGCCTTCCATTAGTACGGATAAAGCCTTTTGAATTAAGTGTTCTGTTTGCACATCTACGCTGGAAGTTGAGTCATCCAGAATCAGGATCCGCGGATTCATCAATAGCGCCCTGCCAATGGCAATCCGTTGACGCTGACCGCCCGAAAGAGTAACTCCCCGCTCGCCAACTACGGTATCATAACCTTCCGGCAGTTCCATGATGAAATCATGTGCTTGGGCTGCTTTGGCTGCAGCGATAATTTCTTCCTCGCTGGCATCCGGACGTCCGTAAGCCAGATTTTCCCGGATCGTGGTGGAGAAGAGGAGGGAAGTCTGCAGAACAATGCCAATTTGACGCCGGAGAGATGAAAGATCCATCCGGCGAACGTCAATACCGTCAATTTTTACAGCACCTTCACTGACATCATAAAATCGGGGGATCAGGTTGACCAGCGTAGTCTTGCCCGAGCCGGTTGCGCCGATGATCGCTACCCGCTGGTTTGGTTCAATCTTCAAGTTGATGTCACTGAGGATAGGCCTTTCATGTTCATTGTAGCGAAAAGAAACTCGCTCAAAGAGAATTTCCCCTCGAAAGGGAGGGCAAACCATAGCGTTGGGCGGGGATTGAATATCCGGCTGGGTTTCAAGTATTTCAAAGGTGCGTTGCAAACCGGCATAAGCTTCACCAGCAGCGTTGACCAGCCATGCCAATTGTTGCGCCGGGTTTGCCAGCAGAAGCATATAACTGTTAAAGGCAACCAGTTCTCCAACGGTGATCTCGCCGCGGATTGCCATTTGACCGCCAAACCACAGAATTAAGATTGTGCCAAGGGTGACTAAAAAGATGGTCGAGGGCATGACTTTTGCCCATTCCCTTACGACCGTAATTTGTCGGTCATACAATTTACGGTTGGTTTGGTCAAAGCGTAGGGTTTCAAACTTTTCTTGAGCAAAAGCACGTACTACCTGAATACCGATTACATTTTCCTGCAAAATGGAGGAAAGTTCGCCTAAGGTATTATCCACCGCAAGGAACAATCTTCCTACACGCTTGCCAAAATCTGTGGTCAGCAATATCAGCGGAATCAGCGGCGAGATGGCAATGGCTGCCAGCAAAGGGTGGCGGCTAAAGAGGTAAATTCCAATGCCGAAGAGAAGGATGATAATTCGGGCCAGTTCGACCAGCCCATGACCGGCAAAGTTCTGCAGGGAGCGCACATCTTCAATGACCCGGCTGATAAGTTGACCAGTTGGCATGTGGTCATGGTATTGAAAGGATAAGCGTTGAATGTGGTCATAAAGGCGGTTGCGCAGGTCATAAGCCACATGGTGAGCGATCCATTCGGTCAGGTATTGTTCCCGAAAACTGACCAGCGCTTTAATCAGACCCAACACCAGAATTATCCCGGCTGAGACCATCAGAAAGCGATTGTTATTATCCTTTAGACCGATATCAATCACTTGTCGGATGATCGCCGGGAAGGACATTTCAATCAGGGTGAGGAAGAGCAGGAAGACACCGGCAAGCACGATTTGTCGAATATAAGGCTTGACCAGTGTACTTAAGTTTCGAAGATGCCTTTTCATTTCCTGCTGCGAAGCGACCTTTCCTCCATGAAAAAATATAAATGATTTAATGGAGTTATTTTACAAAGAGAAATTCTGTTGGTCCTGGTAAACCAGTCCAATTTCATCATATTCAACACGGGCGTAAAGCGTAAAATAACGTCTTTCCAGTGGAAGCTGGCGCAGATGCATGGTAATGACCAGATCGAAATCAATGTTTTCCACAATATAGGCGCTGGCAACAACCTGATCATCTGCAGTACGGATCTCAAACTCCAGATTGGGAGGTTTTTGAAAGGGGGTGAGCCGGGCATGAACGCGCACCCGCTGGCGGTCTTCCCATGGTTCAATCTGCAGATTCAGTAACCTGACCTGTTCGGGCGGAACAGCTTGAGGATGGGGTTGTAAAGGATTGTACCGCTTCATTCAGATTATTTTTCTGGCCTCCACGTAAAACCGTTTCTCGATTGCTTCCCCCATTGAAAAAGTTTTACGGGGAAGTACACCATCCAGAATCACGGTCTTGAACAATTCGTTTTTATCCATGGCGGGCAGATAAAAACCGCAATTACCTTCCTGCCGGGAGAGATGATACAGGGCTTCCTCGCCGTGTACATAATCAATTTTTTCTGCTCCGCCTTGTTTCAGCCAGTCATCCAGAAAAGCTTGCAGGCTTCCTACCGGTAAATTGGAAGTTGGCTTGTGGATGGCGGCAGTAGCAAAGCCCTGCGGTGATACGATGCCGATCATCTGGTCATTGCTGGACTGGTTTTTAACCATATTTTCCATTGCTTCTGCGTTCGGGCAATCGGCTATCGTTACGCCAGTTTCGCCAAAATAGTGGGCAAGTGCGCTTACAGGTGATTGTTTAATACCAAAGAGCACGCGGTGAATTGACTCAAAAACCAAGCCGGGGTCATGCAGATTTTCAATTTCGACCAGCGCATAACGCGCAGGATGATGCATTCCCACGCAGGGTTTCAGTTTTTCCCAGCAGGCCTTGGCAGTCGCCAGAGAGTGATTACCATCTCCAACCGCAAAAAGCAAAACGCCTTTTTCGTTCCCAACCCCATACTTGGGGTAGAAAACCTGAGGGGCTGCCAGATGTTCGAGCGATTTAATAATTTGTTTTTCCAGGTTGAGATCGGTGATGAGCGCTCCTTTCAGATGTCCACTGCCTTGCATCAATTCAAAATCATAGAGAGGGATCAGCGCATTGGCATGTTGGCTGATCGGTTCAATAACCGTGCGGTGCGGGTCATCAATCAGCACCAAAATATGAGGAAGCTCGAGCGCTGCTCCTTCGCGGATGCGCATGCGAGGTGGTATCCGCTCCAGGATGGTGCCTTCTGTTGCTCGAATGAGGGATTGAGAACCGGGGGAATAATCGTACTTTTCCAGGTCTAGCGCGAGAATCAACCCATGGCGGGTTTTGCCCATTACCGTGCGTTCAACATAAATTAAACCGCTGTACACTTCAAAAATGCCGTCGTCCAGGTACCGCCGCATGGTTTTTTGAGCGGTCTGGATGCGTTCCATTTCCTCTGGTTTACCTAAATAAACCTCAGGCAAAATTAAATTTAACGTGGATGGAGCATCGCCAACCTCTCTGGCTACCTGTTCCCAGTATTCGGGTTGAGAGGTGAATTGATCGCAGGCAATGGTTGCCCATTTGCGTAAATCAATCCCTTTTTTGGGAAGTAAAACATCCGCAACCTGCACGCCAATCTCGGAATATATTCGCATTGTTGTAACCTCGGAGGTGATTTACAGGGAAAAGAAAACGGTCTTTTTCATTTTACCAAAGACCGTTCAATAAAAAAGAGGTATGGGAACAGAAAGGAAATCTGTCAATCAATATCAGGAAGATTGACCAATCACATTCCTGCCATGTAGGCGATCCCTACAGTACCGGGACCGGTATGGGTGCCGATGACGGGTGAAACGGTGGCGGCAAAGGCTTCAGCTATTTCGGCAGGTTCAAAACGCTGACAGGCTTTTTCGAGCAGGCGTTCGGCTTCGGCGGGTGCATTGGCGTGCAGGGCAGCAATGCGAATCGGCCGCTGACTGCCCACCCGTTCTACAAAGATATCAATCAGACGATCCACCGCTTTGTTCATGGTGCGGATTTTTTCAACCGCCACTATTTTTCCGTTCTCCAAACCGAGGATTGGTTTAAGACCCAGAGCAGTACCGAGAAAAGCGGCAGCGCCTCCAATGCGTCCCCCACGGTGTAGAAATTCCAGCGTGCTGACGGCGAATAAAACCCCGGTATGGTTTACGGCTTTTTCGGCAATTGTTTTACACTCCTCCAATGAAGCGCCTTGTTTGGCCGCACGGGCTACCTGCAAGGCTTGAAAACCCAGACCCATGCCCGCTGAAAAAGAATCAATGATAACAACCCGATCGGTGTTAAGGGTCTGTTTGGCCTGTAAAGCGGAATCAATGGTGCCCGAAAGGGCCGCCGAGATGTGGATGGAAAGGATATCGTAGCCCTGTTCCAGGAGGGAAGTGTAAACTTGTTGAAAGGCAGCAGGTGAAGGTTGTGATGTGGTGGGCATCACTTTAGCATGCTGCAGACGAGTGTAGAATTCCAATGGAGTTATGTCCACTCCATCGCGGAAGGTTTCTCCTCCCCACACAACCTGTAACGGAATCGTGTGCAGAACATAACCATTGGCTAAATGTTCGGGGATATAGGCAGTACTGTCAGTGACGACGGCTACCTTTGACATGTTTTTTCTCCTTCAAGTTCTTTATTATTATATTATTCCTTTGCCTATAACCCCATTCTTTGTAAAAAGTTGCGAAAGGCGGCTTGAAAATTTCTTCAGGTCTTAACCTTGACCATTGTTGTTTATCCGACTAGAATTGGGAGGCGTAACGCCCCTTTGGGGTGTTGATTTCTTTTGGATTAAGGTCAGCGTGTTCGAATCGCTTTCACAAAGGCTGGAACAGGTATTTCAACAACTTCGCCGGCGGGGCAAATTATCCGAGCAGGATGTAGATGCTGCCATGCGCGAAGTTCGCTTGGCATTGCTGGAGGCCGATGTTCACTTCAGCGTGGTCAAGGACTTTATCAATCGTGTCCGCGAGCGCGCGGTCGGTGCAGAAGTATCAAAGGCACTTAACCCCGCCCAACAAGTCATCAAAATTGTCCACGAGGAATTAATCAAAACGCTTGGCGAGCCAGCGCGGCTGAACCTGACCGGCCCGAAGCCACGGGTCATCATGATGGTTGGGCTGCAGGGTTCCGGCAAGACCACCGCAGCAGCAAAACTTGCCTCGTTGTTGCGCTCGCAGGGTGAACGTGTTGAACTGGTCGCCGCTGATCCATACCGCCCGGCAGCCATCAAGCAATTACAGACGTTGGGCGAGAGAATTGGGGTTCCAGTTTATACAGAAAACGGAGTCAAACCTCCAGAACTGGTTTCACGGGCATTTGAGAGAGCCCAGAAAAGCGGTGTCAGCGTTTTAATTGTGGACACAGCCGGGCGATCCCAGCTGGATAATGCCTTGATGGATGAACTCAAAGCAATTACCCGGCGCGTGACACCCAATGAAATTTTACTGGTGGTAGATGCGATGATTGGTCAGGAAGCCCTGCATGTCGCTGAAGGCTTCCGGGATACGGTGAGCCTGACCGGTTTGATGCTGACGAAAATGGATGGTGATGCCCGGGGTGGCGCTGCCATATCCATCCGTGCTGTTACCGGTGTACCCTTAAAGTTCCTTGGCACTGGCGAGGGGATTGATGCTATTGAAGTATATGATCCTGGTCGGTTAGCTTCGCGCATTTTAGGCATGGGAGATGTAATTGGGTTAATTGAACGGGCAGAGGCGGCTTTTGACGAAAAGGAAGCCCAGGAACAGGCGGAACGCATGCTTTCCGGAGCTTTTACGCTGGAAGATTTTGCCAAACAACTGAAACAGATTCGCAAGATGGGTCCACTGGCACAAATATTGGAGATGTTACCCGGTGGCATGGGTCAAATGGCGCGCAGCATCTCTCCGGAAGAGGCTGAGCGTTCGTTGAAAATTACCGAAGCGATCCTCAACTCGATGACCCGCGAGGAACGCCGGCGACCGGAAATTCTTAATGCCAGCCGGAGGAGGAGAATTGCGCGCGGATCCGGTACCCAGGTGCAGGATGTCAACCGGGTTCTCAAACAGTTCCGGGATGCGCAGAAAATGTTTAAGACCTTACAAAAAACAGGAGGACGGGGATTGCCGCGCCTGTTTGGCTGAAAAAGTGCCTCTAGAAGTAAGCGCCCCCTTCAGCGCCCCTCGACTTTTGGAGGTAAACCTAAATTGCCATTCAATATGCTAAAATGATCATGTAAAAATGAGGAGAAAAAATCAACTATGGTTCGAATACGATTGCGCCGTATTGGCTTAAAGGGACAACCCAGTTATCGCATTGTGGCGGCTGATAAAGAAAGCCCTCGCGATGGTCGTTTCCTTGAAATTCTTGGTTTTTACAACCCCCGCACTGAGCCTTTCACCTTTCAGGTGAATGAAGAGCGGGTGTATCACTGGCTCAAAAACGGGGCTCAACCCACCGAATCGGTTCAACAATTGTTTGACAGTGTGGGTTTGACCAAGCGGTTTGCGCGGGTCAAAGCCGGGGAGCCTGTAGAGGAAGTATTGAAGGAAGCAGAAGCCTATTACGCTTCCCGCAAGGTAGATGTAAAAACCAATCCGGCCTGATCTTTGGCCGCGCTATCATCCAAAGCCATTGTGCGAAAGGATTGATTGTGAAAGAGCTGATTGAATATATTGCCGCTTCTCTGGTAGATGACCCCACTCAGGTGCGGGTTCGTCAGGAGTGGGTGGGCGGAAAAGCCCGGCTGGAGCTGTGGGTCGCCAAAGAAGATATGGGCAGAATCATTGGAAAAAGTGGACGGGTTGCAAACGCAATGCGGGTTTTACTGCGTGTTGCAGCTGCTCGCGAGGGTAAACAGGCAACACTGGATGTGATGGAGCCTCGCTGATGAACCGCCGTCCGCTCAATTCGGACTATAGCAGGGAAACATCAGGCTCGCCTCCCTCGGGCGAGCCTGTCTTTCTGGCTGTCGGTTACCTGCGGCGGGCGCATGGCCTTCAGGGTGAGATGGTCATGGATTTACTGACCGATTTTCCTGAGCGATTGGTGCGCGGCAAGGTGGTTTACGCCGGCGAAGAGCATATCCGGCTGACCATTCGATCGCTGCGGTCAAAAGGCAGGCAAGTGTTGATTGCCTTTGAAGAAGTTGATGATCCCGAATCGGCCGCGCCATTGCGTAACCAATACCTGTTTGTCCGGTCTGATGAAATTCCACCACTGCCAGAGGGTGAATACTACCATCATGAGCTGTTAGGCCTGAATGCTTTTACACCCGGGGGCGAGAGACTTGGAACGCTGGTGGAGATCCTCGAAACCGGTGCAAATGATGTATACATCATCCGAGAGGAAAGCACCCAAACTGAATTGCTGGTACCGGCGGTCAATGAATTTGTCCTCGAAATTCGATTAGCGGAGCGTAAAATAATCCTTTCTCCACCAGAGTGGCTGTAGCCTGGAGCGAAATGGATGAACCCCAAAGCCTATTGGGTCGCCTTTAATTACGTTAAAGGAATTGGATCAGTCCGCCTGAGCCGGTTGTTACAGGCTTTTGACGGGGATTTGAAAGCCGCTTGGGAAGCTTCGTATGAAAAATTGATTGCAGTAAGGCTGCATCCCCGTCTGGTGGAACAACTTTTAAAAATCCGCTCCCAAATCGATTTGGAGCGTATCTGGGAAAATATTGAACGCAAAGCAATTCAGGTGATAACATGGGAAGATGAAACGTATCCCACTTTGCTGCGTCAAATTGACCAGCCACCTCCCGTACTTTACATCAAGGGTGAATATCTACCGGAAGATGAAGTGGCTGTAGCCGTGGTTGGAACACGGCGGGTTTCGGCTTACGGCAAACAGGTTGCAGAGGAACTGGCGGCATTTCTGGCGCGCAACCGCGTCACAGTGGTTAGTGGGTTGGCGCGCGGCACAGATGCTGTGGCTCACCAATCGGCTTTGAGAGCCGGAGGACGCTCGCTGGCAGTGCTGGGTTGTGGTGTGGATGTGATATATCCCCCTGAGCATGCGAAGCTGGCCGAAGAAATTACTGCCAGCGGCGCGCTCATCAGTGATTATCCCCCCGGTACACCTCCGGAGAGCAGCAACTTCCCGCCGCGCAACCGCATCATTTCTGGATTGGCGTTGGCAACCGTCGTGATCGAGGCCGGCGATACCAGCGGAGCGTTAATTACGGCTTCATTTGCGGCCGATCAGGGGCGGGAGGTTCTGGCAGTACCCGGAAATATCCATTCTCCTAACTCTAAGGGTGTCAACCGCCTGATCCAAAATGGAGCACGCCCTCTCCTGAATCCATCCGATGTGCTGGAGGCCCTCAATATTCAACAGGTGAATACACGGCGGATTGCCAGAAAGGTATTGCCTTCTGATGAAACAGAGGCTAAACTATTGCAAGTTATGGGTGAAGATAACCTGACGGCGGATGAAATCAGCTTTTTAAGTGGTTTGCCAATTGATAAGGTTTCTGCATGCCTGATCATGATGGAATTGAAGGGTCTGGTGAGGAATAATGGTGGAATGAATTACCGGGCCATCCGTGAAGAAATGGAAACCTACCTCAGGAATGATGAATAAATCGTTTTATGCTGTGATCATGGCTGGCGGGGGAGGGACGCGTTTGTGGCCTCTTTCCCGCTCAGCACGCCCAAAACAAATGCTTAAACTGGGTTCGGATCGAACCCTGTTTCAACTGGCCGTTGATCGCCTGTATGGTTTAATTCCACCCGAACGAATACTGGTCGTTACCGGTGCAGAAATGGCGTTTGATTTACAAAAGGATTGCCCTGAAATTCCATCTGAAAATTTCCTGATTGAACCGGCTCCAAAAGGTACAGCGGCCGTGGTGGGATTGGCGGCGGCTTTCTTGTATCAAAAAGATCAGCAAGCGGTAATGGCCGTGCTGACCGCCGACCACATCATTCAGGATGTGGCATATTTTCAGAAAATCTTACAGGTTGCCGATGAAGCTGCACGGCTGGGATATCTGGTAACATTGGGTATTCATCCCTCCCATCCTTCCACCGGATATGGCTATATTCAGCGTGGTCAGACAGTGGCAGAAATCAATCAACAACGAGTGTATCAGGTGTTGAAGTTTAAAGAAAAACCGGATGCGGAAACGGCCCGGAAAATGGTGGAAAGCGGCGATCACGACTGGAATTCGGGAATGTTTTTCTGGCAGGTTGATCAAATTCGGCGAGAAATTAAAAATCAGTTGCCCGAATTATACAAGGTGATGCTGCAAATTGAAAAATCGGGCTTTGACAAAAAAGAGGATTGGCTTCCTCTATGGATGGGTTTGAAACCAGAAACCATTGACTACGGCATCATGGAACATGCCCGGCAAGTGGTCGTGATACCCGCGGCTGGTTTGGGTTGGAACGATGTTGGAAGTTGGGACTCGCTGTTTGAAGTTCTGGAAGGTGATGAGGATGGAAACATCCGCCTGACTTCCCAATGGCTCGCCCTCGATTCTCAAAAAACACTGGTGCTGTGCGAGGACGATCGGCGTTTGATTGCTACAATTGGTGTTGAAAATTTGATCATTGTGGATAGTGGAAATGTGTTACTGGTTTGTCATAAAGACAAAGCCCAATCGGTTCGCGAGATTGTTCAGATATTAAAACAAAGTGGAAGAGAAAATTACCTGTAATGGGAGGTAAGCATTGGAAGCCTATTGTGTCAAGTGCAAAGAGAAAAGAGAGATTGCTTCACCTCGAGCAGAATTTAATGCTGTGGGTGCCCCGGTCACGCGGGGAATTTGCCCGGTATGCGGCACTCAATTGTATCGAATGGGAAAAACACCCGAACATGAACATTTGCCCGCCCCAGAAAAGAGAGAAAGACCTGCGGATAAATTAATCAGTTCAGCCCATTCGAAAAAACAGAGCAGAAGCAGAAAGGATAATGGCCGTGATGAACGAAGCGGTAAACTGGTGATTGTGGAATCGCCGGCAAAGGCTCGGACAGTCGGTCGTTTTCTGGGAAAAGGCTACACTGTCAAGGCCTCGGTTGGGCATATCCGCGATTTATTGCGTTCGGAACTGTCGGTAGATGTGGAAAACAATTTCCAACCCAAATACCGCGTACCGAACGAGAAGCGGGCGGTGGTCAAAGAGCTAAAAGAGTTGGTAAAGAGAGCCGAAGAAATTTATCTGGCAACTGACCCGGATCGGGAAGGAGAAGCGATTGCCTGGCATTTGTTGGAAGCCGCAGAAATTCCCGAAGATATCTCGCGGCGGGTTGTTTTTCATGAAATCACCCAACCGGCCATTGAGGAGGCATTTTCTCACCCGCGCAAGATCAACATGAATCTGGTCAATGCCCAACAAGGGCGGCGCATTTTGGACCGTCTGGTCGGTTATAATCTTAGCCCACTTTTGTGGGAGAAGGTGCGCAGCCGTCTTTCGGCTGGTCGTGTGCAGTCGGTGGCACTGCGATTGATTGTAGAGCGAGAACGTGAGATTGCTGCCTTTGTGCCGGTAGAATACTGGACGATTGCAGCTGAGTTAAAACCCCAAGGTAGTAAGCAGACCTATGTTGCCAAGCTGGTGAAGGTGAATGAACAAGAACCCCAATTACCCGATCAGACAACAGTGCAAGGTTTGCTCGAGGATATGGAACCGGCACAATACCAGATTGTGCGAATTAAGCGCGGTGAGCGAAGACGAAAACCGGCTGCGCCTTTCATTACCAGCACCCTGCAGCAAGAGGCTTCTCGGAAATTGGGGTACACCGCACGCCGAACGATGATGATTGCTCAACAATTGTATGAAGGTTTGGATGTTGGCGAAGGCGGTTCAACCGGTTTAATCACATATATGCGTACCGATTCGACCAATGTGTCGGAATTGGCGCAAAGGGAAGCCCGGGAGTATATCCTGAATACCTATGGGAAGGATTATCTGCCCGAAATGCCGCCCCAATATAAGACTCGCGCAGTAGGCGCACAGGAAGCCCACGAAGCGATTCGTCCAACATCCGTTTTGCGTCTGCCAGAAAAAGTCAAACCCTACCTGAGCCCTGAGCAGTACAAACTGTATATGCTCATCTGGCAGCGGTTTATTGCCTCTCAAATGGAAGCGGCGGTAATGGACACCGTTACGGTTGATGTTGAAGGCAGGGGAAAACTGAATCTTTTTCTTTTGCGGGCTTCAGGTTCAACATTGAAGTTCCCCGGCTTTCTGGCAATCTATGAGGAATCTCGTGACGAAGACCAGAAAAGCGAAGAAGAAGATAATGTTCGCATTCCGCCGGGGCTGGAGGAAGGTCAACCGCAAGAATTACAGCGTCTGCTGCCCGAGCAACACTTCACGCAACCCCCGCCGCGTTATTCCGAAGCCACGCTGGTTCAAACGCTGGAAGAATATGGGATTGGGCGACCTTCGACCTATGCTCCAATACTCTCCACAATTGTTGAACGTGGCTATGTGGTGCGCGAAAACAAGAAACTGATCCCCACAGAAACCGGTTTGCTGGTCAACGATTTGCTGGTGCAGCACTTCCCGGATATTGTGGATGTGGGATTCACGGCGAAAATGGAAAACGATCTCGATCAGGTGGCATCTGGTAACCGGGAATGGGTGGATGTGATTCGTTCGTTTTACGATAATTTTGAGCCGACAGTAAAAAAAGCCCAGGAATTGATGCCGGTGACCAAAACGGTGGAGAAGGTTGGACGAGCCTGTCCGCAGTGCGGGCATGATCTGATTATCCGCTGGGGTAGGTATGGCAAGTTCATCTCATGCAGCAATTTTCCGGAATGTCGGTATACCGAACCGTGGCTGGAGAAAATTGGGGTTTCCTGTCCTGAGTGCGGCGGTGATTTGATTGAACGCAAGACACGCAAGGGCAGGGTTTTTTATGGTTGTTCAAATTACCCGACCTGTCAATTTACCACCTGGAAGCGGCCGGTGTCTACTCCCTGCCCGAATTGCGGTGGTTTGCTGGTGATTGCCAACAAACGCGAATTGCAATGTGTGAAATGCGAGGAAAGTTTTTTGCAGGAGCAGATTGGAGAAACTTCGCCGGAATCGGCATGAGAATTGCAACTCACCCTCACAGAGCATAAATTCATGCCGCAATCGCAGTTGCGCCAAATTAAACCTTGTTCTACAATAAGTTCAGGTATCTGGTAAAGACTGCACGGCAGAGATAATCACAGCCAGTGAGGAGCAAAAAAATCATGGACAAGATTCGAGAACAATTACGCAATCCGCTCATCTCAGCAATTGCAGGTTTTGTGATCGGTTTGATCATCGGTCTACCTGTGCTGGGATGGGGGCTTTGGCCGGTTAAGTGGGTCAACGCAGACCCCAGTCAACTGCGCGATGACTACAAACAGGAATACCTGTGTCTGGTCATTGATTCATATGCCAGAAAAGGGGATACCGCCATTGCCATGCAGCGTTTTGAAGCATTGGGGGAATCGGGCGGTTCTCTGCTGGATGCGCTTAAACCCGGCACGTGCAACCTAAGCGAAGGAGACATCAATTCCTTCCGGGCTTTGGTGATGAGACCAACTGTTCCACTACCGGGTGAAACAGCCGTACCAACCCAACCGCCTGCGGCAGGAGGGGGTTCCCGTGTCGGATTGGTTGTCCTCCTCTGTCTGGTCACGCTGGGCGTTGGAGCGGGGCTGGTGTATCTGCTGGTAATTCGCAAAAGACCAGTGAAAACCGAAAGTCCGGCAGGTATGGCTCAGGATTTGAACCGCCAGGCTGAGCGCACGGATTTTGCCGCTGAGGGTCAGGAAGCCCCCATCAGTCAGTACATGACCACCTACATTATGGGGGACGATCTCTATGATGATTCGTTCAGCATCGATTCACCTACAGGCGAATTTTTAGGTGAGTGCGGTGTCGGAATTTCCGAAACCATCGGTGTTGGAGACCCTAAGAAGGTGACCGCCTTTGAGGTGTGGTTGTTTGATAAAAATGACATTCAAACGGTCACCAAAGTGCTGATGTCGCCGCATGCCTTCAACGACCCGGCGATCCGCCAGCGGTTAGAATCCAAAGGTGAGCCGATTGAAGTGGCTAAAGAGAGAAGGGTGCTGCTCGAAACCGCCACTTTACAACTGGAAGCGAGAGTGGTGGATGTCAGCCTTGGGGGCGGAGCTTTACCTGAGAACAGTTACTTTGAGCGATTGACGCTTGAACTGGCTGTCTGGCCCAAGTCATAAATATTTGGATGCCTGTAAAAAACAAAGGGCTGCTGAAAAGCAGCCCCTGTTTTTTAAAGTTTCAGCCAGTTATTCAATTTTGAGAATTTTTAAGCGGATTTCTCCATTGGGGGTGTCCACCACAACAACATCACCCACTTTGTGACCTATCAGAGCTTTGCCAATGGGAGATTCGTGAGAAATTTTTCCATTGCTGGGATCAGCCTCTTTTGGGCCAACCAGATGATAGCGTTCCGGCTCAAAGTTTTCTTCCTGAATGGTGACATAATCACCGATTCCGATTTCATTTAAGTTCTTTTCGACGTGATCAATGATAATCACATTTGAAAGCAGTTGTTCCAGTTCGCGAATGCGGCCTTCAAGGAAACCCTGTTCCTCTTTGGCAGCCGAGTAATCGGCATTTTCCGAAAGATCACCCTGTTCAATGGCTGAGCGTAAGCGCTTGGCCAGCTGCTCGCGGGCGGGACCTTTAAGATATTCCAATTCTTGTTGCAGGCGGATTAAACCCTCTTGGGTCAAATATGAAGCTTCAGACATGCTTGCTAACTCCTAAACGTT
>NZ_DAOUBL010000129.1:0-5719 GCF_034432615.1 Bellilinea sp.
ATTGACTGGAGCAAAGAAGCCCGTCCGTACCGTGACCGGATTATGGAATTTTTGGAGAAAAATTACCTGCCCGACCTGCGCGCCAATATCGTTGCCGAACATTATATTGACCCGCTGCACTTCCGGGATACGTTGAACAGTTACCTGGGTTCGGCTTTTTCGGTCGAGCCGATTCTCACCCAATCGGCGTGGTTCCGTCCGCATAACCGCTCGGAGGAATTCGATAACCTCTACTTTGTGGGGGCGGGTACTCATCCCGGAGCCGGTCTGCCGGGGGTGCTTTCTTCGGCAAAAATTGTAGAAAACCTGATTCGCGAAACGGCTTAACGGATAACGGGTTAATACTATGGGAGACTCCCGTATGCCGTGGCAATCTGCTGAACTTCACTTGAGTGTGCCTAATTTACAGGCGGCTTTTCGCGCCACCGAGCAGGTGATTCGGGAGCATTCCAAGACCTTCTATTTTGCAACCGGTTTACTGCCTTTTTCGGTTCGCCGGGCAATCCGTTCATTGTATGCTTTTTGCCGGGCAACCGATGATCTGGTCGATTCGGATCGGGCATCCCTTACCGATATTGAAAACTGGCGGGCGCAAACGGCGCTTCCTCCCCACCAGCAAACTCACGCTGTCTTGTTGACCTGGTCACTGACCCGTGAGCGATACGGCGTTGACCTGAAATACGAACGGGAATTGATTGACGGGGTGTGCATGGATGTGCACTTCAAACCCTATGCCACCTGGGAAGATTTGCAGGGTTACTGTTACCGCGTGGCTTCCACGGTTGGGCTGCTTTCCATGCCGATCATCGGGCTGGCAGAAGGGGTGACTTTTGAACAGGCTGCACCCTATGCCATCCAGCTGGGTATTGCTTTGCAATTGACCAACATCCTGCGCGATGTGGGAGAAGATGCCCAGCGTGGCCGGGTTTATTTCCCGGAAGAGGATTTGCGCCGTTTTGAACTGACCATTCAGGATATTCGCGAGCAGGTGTATGATGAACGTTTCATCGCCCTGATGAAATTTGAGATTGAAAGAGCGCGCCGCCTCTATGATGAGGCTTTACCGGGCATTGCGCTGCTTTCGCGGCGGGCTCGTCCGGCGGTGGGGGCGGCTGCGCTGCTCTATGCTGCCATTCTGGATGAAATTGAGGCCTTGAATTACAATGTCTATACTTGCCGGGCGCATACCAGTGCCATTCAAAAGCTGGCATTGCTGCCGGGCATTCTCTGGAAAGTCATGCGCCTAAAACCGCCGCTTCAGGCACAGGATTAAAACCTCATGAACGAATGGCTCTGGCTGGCCGTTGCCTTTCTCTCGGGCAGCGTGCCATATTCTTTACTGCTGGGAAAGTTTTTACTTCACAGGGATATCCGTCAATTTGGGGATGGAAATCCGGGTGCTACCAATCTGGTGCGCGCTGGCGGGAGATGGTGGGGTGGGCTTGCCATTTTACTGGATGGTTTCAAGGCGGCCATTCCGGTGGGCTGGGTGTACTGGTTTGACCGGCCTGCGCTGCCCTGGATGGCCGCCATTGCGGTTGCACCGGTTCTGGGGCATGCCTATTCGCCATTCTTACGCGGCAGGGGCGGCAAAGCCATTACTGCCATGTTTGGCGTTTGGACGGGATTGACCCTGTTTGAAGCGCCGGTCATTTTGGGTGTTTCAATGGGGCTGTTGTACCTGATTTTTGAAAACAGCGGCTGGGTGGTGCTGCTCTCTCAGGGAGTGCTGGGGGCGTTCATCTGGATGTATCATCCGGATTATCTCCTGGGGATCGTGTGGGCGATGCTTTTGCTTCTTTCGATCTGGAAACACCGTGCTGATTTTACCAGGCCGGCAGTGGTGCGAGCCTCACTGTTGCGTTTAATTTCCGGGCATAAACGCCCATAACAGCAGAGCAATCTTACACAGCTCCCCGCGAAATCAAAAAGAGCCAGCCGACAGGCTGACTCTCCTCAAGTTTTCCTTCTACCGCTAAAAACGCCGCTAATAATCAATCGCCGGGGTGAGGGGGGCACCCAGGCGATTGACATTGTTTATTATAGCCACTCAAACCAAAATTGCAAGCCCTTTTTGGTTATTTTCTGGCACTTGCAACGAAACTGCAACTCAACCGGCGTCATACTGAAAGTGGTAATCGGAATTCCCCTGCGGCAGACGGGCTAAAAAGTGTTCGCTTTCGCGGCGGATGGCGGCTTTCTCCTCAGCGGATTTGCGCTCTAGCAGTCGGTAGATAACCGTCATTCGCGGGTTTTGGCTCAGTTTTTCCCTTTGCCTATCCAGAAAGTACCAGTACAGGTAATTGAACGGACAGGCATTTTCGCCCAGCTTTTGATGGACATCAAAACGACAGTCAGAGCAGTAGTCGCTCATTTTATGGATGTAACTGCCGCTGGAAATGTAGGGTTTACTGGCTAACAGCCCGCCGTCAGCGTAGGTTGCCATGCCCAACACATTGGGAAGTTCCACCCATTCGTAAGCATCCACAAAGCCGGCCCAAAACCATTCTGAAAGGCGCAGCGGATTGACGCCCGCTAAAGTGGCAAAGTTGGACAGCACCATCAGCCGGTGAATGTGATGGGCAAAACCGTGCTGTTTGACCATTTCAATCGAATCGCGCAAACATGCCAGTTCACACTTATCCGGCTGCCAGTACCAGTCTGGCAGATTGCGTTCCAGTTCAAAGTAATTGACGGTGCGGTATTCGGGCATTTTATACCAGTACATCCCGTGGATGTACTCCCGCCATCCCAAAACCTGACGCACGAATCCTTCCAGTGAGTTCAGCGGTACGGCATATTCCTCGGCTGATTGGATGGCGCGTTCGACAACCTCCCGCGGATGCAGCAAACCCAGATTGAGAAAAGCGGACAGCATGGAATGAGTAACCAGCCAGTCACCGCGGCGCATGGCGTCTTCATAGGGGCCAAAGTCGGCGAAGCGCCAGCGGAAGAAGTGCTCCATCCATGTCCATGCTTCGGCGCGGGTGACCGGCAGCCGAAAGTCGTCTGCGCTGCCCCAAAAACCCTCCTGAGCCTGTACGATCTGGATGACCTTACGGGTGATGGCATCCGGCTCTACAAGGGGCGGGTCGGGATATGCCCGGTTGGGAGGCGGCCGGCGGTTTTGTTTGTCAAAGTTCCATTGACCGCCCGCGGGTTTTCCGTTTTGAATCAGGATATTTTCCCGCCGGCGCATCCAGCGGTAAAAATTTTCCATGCGCAGATTTTGCTGGGAATCAGCCCAGCGGATGAATTCCTCGCGCGGCAGGAAGTAGAACGGATTGGGGATTTGGGTGAGGGGAAGGTTTTCAC
The DNA here is from genome assembly GCF_034432615.1 of Bellilinea sp. Lineage (GTDB taxonomy): Bacteria > Chloroflexota > Anaerolineae > Anaerolineales > Anaerolineaceae > Bellilinea. The sequence goes on from NZ_DAOUBL010000129.1 coordinate 3,316, forward strand.
TCAAACGCTGCAGGATTTGCAGCATTCCCCATTCGCGGGGCTGAAATGCCAGAATTTGCCCCGGCTGGTACTGGTGATGGTGAGCCTCAATCCCGCTCGCAAAGTCCGGCTCGTGGCGGTAGTCCACCTCATAACCGGCCCGCTGCAATTCAAGGGCAAAATGGCGCATGGCAGAAATGCCCAGCACCATCTTTTTGCGATGGAAGGGGAGTGCCTGCCATTTGCGTTGTGATTCGATCATCAAAATGCGCGTTTCGTTGGGCGGGTAGGCTTTCAGCGCCTCCAGCGAGAGATCGCACATGGTGATGAGGAAGGTGTTTTTCATGCAAGCGAGGATGGGCGGTTGTTTTCGGCAATCAGTTCTTCGCGACGGCGGCGGTAAGTGAGGATGATGCGGTCGCCCTGCACGAATTTCTCGCCGTTGCGCAAAGATGACTTTTTGGGATCCTGCCGGCTGACAACACGTTTATCCTGATTGGCAATATAGCGGCTGCCCAACACCCCGGCCCAGTTAAACAGGTTTTTGATGATCGGTAAGCGCACCACACGCTGGTAGTAACGCAGATAAAACATGCCGTTTTCTTCATCAACCGGCGCAAAGGCCACCAGAATCCGCAGGTCATCGCTGATGCGGTTTTGCCAGAGGTTGGGGAAGATGAATTCGAGAAACGGAGGGCGCTGCGGCGCGGGCAGTTCCTCCGGCTTGCGCGGTGGTGTGCCGTCATCCGGACGGTTGTACACCCACATGCGAATCACGTCATCCTCCAGGGTAACGATTGGCCCATCCACCACTACCCGTCGGCCGCGCCCGATGGTATTGTAGTGGACATGCGGCAGGTGCATGACATCCATCTGATTTTCAATCATTCTTGAGTAGTGCACCGGCCACTGCTCGTGGTAGCTGCCGTATGAGAAGGTTTCATCAATATCAAACCAGCGTGGCGGCGTTAAGTTGGGACGGGGTTCTCCCCACCAGATCCAGATGAAATCATGCGCCTCATAGGTGGGGTAAGCCTGAACGCGCATGGCTTTGGGCGGTTCGGTGCTGCGCCCGAGGGCTGGAATATAGCGGCATTGCCCGGTTGAATCGTATTCAAAAGCGTGAAACGGGCAGGCCAGGCGGTCTTCGGGGGTGATTTTGCCCTGACTGAGGCTGGCGCTGAGGTGGGCGCAGCGGTCGCTCAGGCAGTTGACTTTTCCTTGCCGGTCACGCCAGAAAACAAGTTTTTCCCCCATGCGGGTAACCCCAATTGGTTTGCCCCTCGGCACCTCTTTGGATTCAAGCACCGCGTACCATTGATTGCGAATCATGTTCCCTCCGCTTGTTTGGATTGTTGGTAAGCGCGCAAGGTGCGTTCCTTCACCTGCGCGTGATCTACGAGCGGCAACGGGTAATCGCGGCCGGGTTTGAAACCGGTTTTGCGTTGCATTTCCGCGGGCAGCAGCCACGGTTCGTGCAGGTATTCATCCGGCAGCTGGTGCAGTTCGGGCAGCCAGCGGCGGATGAAACGCCCTTGCGGGTCAAATTTCTTGCTTTGCAGAATGGGGTTAAAAATGCGGAAGTAGGGCGCGGCATCTGTCCCAACGCCGGCAGTCCACTGCCAGCCGCCGTTGTTGGCGGCCGGGTCTCCGTCCAGTAGATGACGGAAGAACCATGCCTCCCCTTCCTGCCAGTTGATCAGCAGGTCTTTGACCAGAAAGGAAGCCACGATCATGCGCCCGCGGTTGTGCATCCAGCCCATTTCCAATAATTGACGCATGCAGGCGTCCACCACGGGGATACCGGTCAAACCCTGCTGCCAGGCGGAAAGGTCATCCGGTGCATTGCGCCAGGGGATGTTGCGCAGGGCCGGGTTGAAGGCGGTTTTCAGCACGTGCGGGAAGTGATACAAAATGGCGTTGTAAAATTCACGCCAGATTAATTCGTTGAGAAAGGTTTCTGCCCCTTTACGGGCAATGGGATCGGACGCTTGCTGAATTTTTTCCATGGTCAGGGCTGCCGCGCGGCGGGCGGAAATCATCCCAAAACGCAGGTAAGGCGAAAGTCTGGAAGTTCCTTCCAAATCCAGCCGATTGCGGTCATCCGCATAGGAAAATACGCCCGAATTGAGAAAGTCCATTAACCGCCGTTCTGCCTGAGCTTCACCGGCCGGGAAGTAGGGATTTTCTTCCGTTTCAGGCAGCGTTTCACCGGTCAGGACGGGTGCAGCTGGAAAACGAGTTGGGATGGCTGGCAGCGGTCGTGAGATCGGTAGGGCTTTCCAGGCTTTGCTGAAAGGGGTAAATACGGTGTAGGGACTGCCGTCAGCCTTGATGACCGCGGATGGATGGTGAACGGTAACCCCGACAACCAGCTTCAACGGAATCTCTTTTGCCAGCCTGGCATCGCGCCGCCCGGCAAAGG